>CAZWPV010000719.1:257-1012 GCA_964635485.1 uncultured Anaerolineales bacterium | reverse complement strand
CGCTGGCCTACCTGGCGCAGGGCATCGCCGGGTTGCCCGTTTTCGCGCCCGGCGGACCGATGGGCATCGCCCGCTTGCTGGGGCCAACGGGCGGCTACCTCCTGGGTTTCGTCGCCGCCGCCTACGTCGCAGGCCTGCTGGCCGAGCGCGGATGGGGTCGTAAGGCATCCACAGCCCTCCTGGCGATGCTGATCGGCAACGCGGCTATCTACGCTTTCGGGCTGCCGTGGCTGGCCTTCTTTGTGGGCATCGAAAACGTCCTGCCACTGGGTCTCTACCCATTCGTCATTGGAGACCTCGTGAAAGCCATCCTGGCCGCAGCGTCATTGCCCATCGGATGGAAACTGCTAGACAAATAAGCTGGATTGCCAGTCCAGCCAACAAAGGAGGAGACATGATCGACCTAAGTGGTAAAATCGCCGTCGTCACCGGTGGCGCTCAGGGCATCGGCAAGGCTGTCGCCGAGACGCTGGCCCGGTGCGGGGCTGACGTTGTCGTGGCCGACCTGCAGATGGAGAAAGCCAAGGCCACGGCCCAGGAAATCGCCGACGGCACAGGCAACCGGGCCGTCGCCATCCAGGTAGACGTGGCCGACAGCGAAAGCGCCAAGGCGATGATCGATGCCACTATCGCCGAATTCGAGCGCGTCGACATCCTGGTCAATAACGCCGGCATCACCCGCGACAACCTGATCATGCGCATGAGCGAGACCGAGTTCGACCTGGTCATCAACATCAACCTCAAGGGGGCGTTCA
>CAZWPV010000719.1:0-247 GCA_964635485.1 uncultured Anaerolineales bacterium | reverse complement strand
AGCAGCGCGCGGGGCGTATCATCAACATGGCCTCCGTCTCAGGCGTGACCGGCCAGGCGGGGCAGACGAACTATTCCTCCTCCAAGGCCGGCCTCATCGGCTTTACCAAGGCCCTGGCCAAAGAGGTCGGTTCACGCGGGATCACCGTCAACGCTATAGCGCCGGGATTCATCGAGACCGCCCTGACCGTCGATCTGCCAGAGGAGGTCAAGGAGATGGGCATCAAGCTGACGCCTCTGGGCAGGTT
>CAZWPV010000718.1:0-1025 GCA_964635485.1 uncultured Anaerolineales bacterium | reverse complement strand
TTGCACCAGCCGCGCCCGCCGCCCGTCATCGGTCCCATCCCGGCCGGTCCGGTTCTATCGAATCCTGGCATCTCACTCACCTCCTCGTGTCATTGTTCACGACACACACACACGGCTCACCTGCGGGCAAACCGGCGGCCGCGTCCTCTGTGCGCGCCACGGCCTCGCCCACGGCCAAGCCGTCCCACCATCCGCGGCCAGCGGACTAAGCGGGTTCCTAGCGCGGGGCGAGTGGCTGGAGCCCTCAGGCGCACCGGGGTACCCTGCGCCCCTGCATATCCATAGGGTGTCTGCCCCGAGTCGGGGATCACCAACGCGCAGTATCCTTCACCGCGTCCGGTCATCGGCCCCATGCCTTCTGGTCCTGTTCCATCAAATCTTGGCATCTCTTCCACCTCCTCCCGTTTTTAGTCGTACGCTAGCTGCACCTCTTCGTTCGTCAAGAGCGCCATACTGGCAGTTTGTCCCGCTTCACAATGCGTCAATGATATTCACCTTCGCCTTTCTCCATATGGAAACGGTACGCCCCCACCAGGCGATCAAGCATGTTCCGGGTTTCATCCAACTCCTGGACCCGCGTAGCCAGCACCTCATCCCCCAGGGCGGTGATGTGATAGACGCGGCGGGGTGGCCCCTGGGTCTGTTCATCGTCCCACGTCGAAGCGACCCATCCTCGTGCTTCCATATCGCGCAACACCCGGTAGATGACGCTGGGGGCAATCCCCCCCAGGCCGAACTCCTCCAACTGCTCCAGTAGGGTGTAACCGTGAGCAGGCTCACGGTGCAGGAGCAGGAGCAGCGCCGACTCTCGCATCCCGGTCGTCCGGCGACCCCGTCTCCGCCTCCTCTGACCTTTTCCGCGCATCCCTACTCTTTCCTCCTTCGTAGCGTCAATCAGAAGATTTCCCTACTCAACGGTAGTATACCACACTATGTACTATATGTCAATAGTTGAATAGTACATAGCTTGGCTCCATAATAAACGCGCCAGGGGACTCCCTGCTTTAGGATACTGTTGGTAAAAT
>CAZWPV010000717.1:0-1082 GCA_964635485.1 uncultured Anaerolineales bacterium | reverse complement strand
GGAAGGGGTGCCGGAACAGCAGGGCGCATCTCGGCCACCAGCGCATCCAATTGTGCGATGCGAGGCTCACCGGGTTTAATGCGCTTGGCCTCCGCCAGAGCACGCTCGGCCAGATCGTATCGTTTAAGACGGATGTACGCCACGGCCAGCGCCAGGTGGCAATCCAGCCGGTCGGGCATCAAACCTAAAGCCGCTTGCAAGTGCACGACGGCCAAGGCCCACATTTTCTGCCGGTTGTAGAAATCCGCCCGCATCAGGTACTCTACGCCGCGTCTGAGACCCCGATCGGCACGCAGGAGAATGCGCCGCCGGTCCCATTCAAAATCGCCCCCTACTTGCATAATCAACGCAAATCTCCCCAACGCCAGGAGAAAGCCGGACACGCTAAATAAGGCGGAGCCTCCAGCCAACGCAAAAATGGCGGAAATCACCCCGATCACGGAATCGACGATGAACAGATAATAGACCGGTTTCCAGCGAAAGTATAGGCCAACGGCCAATCCGATCGAGAACAAACTAAGCAAAGCCCGCAAGAGCATAACGAGAGGCAACATCCCTGCAACACCGAGAACCTCTCCAAAGAACGACGACCCAAAAGCCAAAAAGAGCAAGACGGGCACAGCGGAATAGACCGCACTGACGAACTGGAGCGCCGCCAGAATCCAGAGCAAGGTAGAGCGCTTTTCCTGCTTCCGGAACTTGACCCACAGCTCCTTGCCACAGGATCTGCACTTGCGGTCGTTCGGTTCGGTCTCGGCCGCGCAATAAGGACACAGATACTCGTTGGCGAACTCGTTCTGCACCACAGAGGGGGGGAAAGCTGGCCCTGTCTCCGACTCCGGCATCGGCTCGCCCCCGGGCAGATCAGCCAAAACGACCGCTGTCGACGAAACCGGAGATGGGCTCTGTGCCTCCACAGATGGCTCAGACCCAGCAGCGATCAAGGCCGCCTTGGGCTCCGACCGCCGACTGGCAAAATCCTCTTTCAGCATGGCCGCAGCCGGCGAAACTGGCGTTCGCGTGCGCTCCACGACAGGAGGCACGGGCTCTGCCAGCATGACGTCAGGGGGAACAGTAAATGG
>CAZWPV010000716.1:0-1112 GCA_964635485.1 uncultured Anaerolineales bacterium | reverse complement strand
ACGATGCCCAAGTAGGCCCAGCCAAACGTCAGGTGAAACAGCACGAAAATCACGACGCGCACCCAACGCTTGGGCTTGGCGCGGTGGCGATAGGAGTACAAGTGGCCCAGAGCCAACACGACGACGGACAGAGCGGCCACAGCCCACAATCCCGTCCCGTAGGCCAGCGAGAGCACGCCGACCACTTGCGAGACGAAGGCCAGCACGCGCAGGCGGATAGAAGGCTCAATCTTTTGGCGCTTGATGTAGCGTCTAATCCCGGTAGCGAGCTTGGGCGCGCAGGCAAAAAAGACCGCAGCGCCTCCAAAACAGATCACGGGAATCCAGGTGGCCCACCCATAGGGCCATTTTCGGAATAGCATAACCACCACCCACGCGCAGAGGGCGGCCATGCCGTAGACAAAAAGCCTGAATAGCCTGCCAAATACGCTCTTAGCGGGCGTTTTTTTCGCCAGCGTAAGCATACTCGTCTACCTTGTAGGGCAAATTGGGAATTTGCTCTACGGAATCAAGCTGCCCCCGCCAATCCTCTCCAAACCGCACCAGGCTGACATCGAGGTCGGAGGCGTACATCTCATCGGCCAGAGGCCCGGTTGAGGGACCACCAGCGGGGAAAGAGGATGGATCGAGAAGGATGGCAAACACCGCCAGCCCACGACGGCGCAGTGCAATCAGTGGCTCCAAGACGGCCTCGTCAGGCCAGGGCAGGATCGCGGCCACGCACGGCGTGGCGAGCGGAGACTCCCGATCCAGGATTTCCGCCAAGGGATGCTCGCCGGTGGGATTCACCCGCGCCAAGTATTCCAGCAACGGCAGGCGGGCGACGTGCCCACTCGGCGGCGGCCAGGCGTCTTCGTCGGCCAGGAGGTGCAGGGGATAACCCCGCCGCTGCGTGTAATCGCCGATGGAGGCGGCGACCTTGACCGCCCACTCGAAGGGCGTGTGCTTGCTCGCCGTCGGCGGGTAAGAGTGACAGCACACGTCCAGCACCAAGGTCAGGCCGGGACGGCTCTCATCGACAAACTCCTTGCTGATCAGCCGCCCGGTGCGGGCCACGGAGCGCCAGTGGATGCGGCGGGGCGAGTCGCCGCTGCGGAACGGGCGCACGCCGA
>CAZWPV010000715.1:0-1122 GCA_964635485.1 uncultured Anaerolineales bacterium | reverse complement strand
TGTGCTCATCTCATCACTCCTCGATCTTTCCTTCTTCGACCATGCGGATGCACAAGCGCGCGTCGTCCCGCGCCAGATCCTCTCCCGCTTGTCTGATGACCTTCTTGTTGACAGGGCAGATACTGGCGCAAATGCCACAGCCCTTGCAGTAGTCCAGGTTGAACCCGGCCATCTTTTCGTTCTCGGCGTCTACCAGGATACTCGAATCCGGGCAGAACAACCAGCACTGGAAGCAGTGAATGCACTCGGCCTCACCGCGCACGGGGCGAAAGGCCCGCCAACTGCCGGTGTGGTATTCCATCGCGCTTCCAGCATCCAGGACCATCCCGCCGATGGGGATGTTCTTCCATCCTTTCAACTCTGCCATATTATTTACTCCTCTTACCCTTTGTGAACTTCTTCTGCTGCGCGCCGCATCGCCCGCACGTTAGCGTCAACCATCTCCGGCGATATCTTTTTGCCAAACCAGGCGCGCAACTGCTCGTCCAGGACATCCATGTCAAGAAGGCCCGTAGCACCGGCGAACGCCCCCAGCATGGAGGTGTTGGTGATCTTGCGCCCCAGCTCCTCGATGGCGATGTGACTGGCGTCCACGGTAAAGACCTTGCCGGTCTGGAAACCCGTGATCTGGCGCACCTCGGATGGGGACATGGATGTGTCCACCAACAGTGTGCCGTCCTCTTTCAGCCCTTCAGTCACCGGCACTGATCCCAGCAACGTGGGATCGAGCACGAGCACCACGTTGGGCTCCTCGATCTGGCAATGCAGGGTGATCGGTTCGGGACTGAGACGGGTGTAGGCCTTGATCGGCGCCCCCATGCGCTCGACACCATAGTCGGGGAAGGACTGGAAGTACTGTCCGGTGCCCGCCACCGCCTCGGCCATCAGCTTGCCGGCGGTGACCACGCCCTGTCCTCCCCGACCGTGCCAGCGGATCTCGGTCAATTCTGCCATAACGTCTCTCCTTCCAAAAAGTGCTATTACGTGAAATCTGGGGCTGGGTGGCCCCAACTCCCTATTATCCACAAAATCGCGATTTGGGCAACTGCGTCACGTGCCTGGGATAATCTCCTCCAGAAAAACCCTTCCCGCGAACCCACCCCGGTTACCCAGTTTTTGCCG
>CAZWPV010000714.1:0-1194 GCA_964635485.1 uncultured Anaerolineales bacterium | reverse complement strand
TCGATACCCACGTCCATCGGGTGACCCGCAGGCTGGGCCTGATCCCCGAAAAGGCATCCCGTGAAAAGGCCCACGAGCTGCTGGAGGAACTCGTCCCGCCCGACATCTACTACACTTTCCACCTAAACCTCATCGCCCACGGGCGCGCGGTCTGTCACGCGCGTAACCCCGAGCACGAGCGGTGCGTGCTGCGAGACGTATGTCCCTTTTACCTGGCCCTGGGCGAGTCCGAGGACTGAATAGATGCAAGAAGGGCGTCCGAAACGCATCGGACGCCCTGTGTGTTCTGCTGATCGCCGGCTGGGACTAGTCCTCTTCGGCCTCCTCGGCCCCTTCCTCCACTCCCTCTTCCCCGGCTTCCGTGATGACCTCGATCTCCTCGACGCCAGGCACCAATTCCTCCTCCAGCATCTCCTCGATGACCTCTTCCTCCTCCAGCGGCACTATGCGCACGATCATCTCGTCCGTGTCGGTGAGCACGTCGATGCCGGAGGGGATAGCCAGGTCTCTCACGTACACACCCTCGCCGACCTCCTGGAGATCTGCAAGGTCCACGGCGATCTCGTCCACCAGGTCGCCGGGCAGACACTCGACCTCGATGGCGGAGATGCCCTGCAGCAAGATGCCCTCGTGCTGGCGTATCACCGGCGATTCCCCGATGATCACCAGGGGAATCTCGGCCGTCAACCGCTCGGTCATCTGGACGCGATACAAGTCCACGTGCAAAACCGTACCCTTGATGACGTCGCGCTGGATGTCGCGCACGAGGGCCATCTCGGGCTCTTTCTGGCCCGCGACCTTGATGCTGACAAGCTGGCTGCCGCCGACGTGTGAGAGCAATCGCTCCACACTGTGCTCCTCGAACTGCAGAGACACAGAGTCGAAGCCGTGCCCGTACATCACCCCTGGCACCCAGCCCTCTCGGCGCAGTTGTTTGACCTGCCTGCCTAGAACTGTGCGCCGCTGGGCCTTCAATTCAACCTTTTCTGCCTGCCGATTCATTTACGACCTCCCAACCACCGTCCGCTCGACGGGAGATTTTGATTAAGCGTAATCAAACGGGCGGGTCTGGCCCGCCCGTGCGGCGCGCTACCTCAGCGCGGGCGCTATTTTAGCGCAAACCGGCGCTTTCGTCAAGGGCGCGTATTCCCTCACGTATAATCGCACCGAAGGCAGTTCGTTCCCTCAAATGAT
>CAZWPV010000713.1:0-1202 GCA_964635485.1 uncultured Anaerolineales bacterium | reverse complement strand
CGAAGTGAGTTGTTGTAGATGTGACCAAAGACCGTCCAACTTACCGGGCGGTCTTTTTTATCTACCGCGTCACGGCGTCTGAAAAATCTTGTCTAGTTTAAGGAGTACAAAAAGTGACAGAAAGAGAGACCGGAACCGTCAAATGGTTCAACGCGGGCAAGGGGTATGGCTTCATTGCCCGCGAAGCCGGAGATGACGTATTTGTCCATCATTCGGCGATCGAAGAGGAGGGATTTCGCTCGTTGGAAGAAGGCCAACAGGTCGAGTTCAACGTCGAGCAAGGTCCCAAGGGGCTGCAGGCCACTCACGTGAGGTCCCTGTAGCCTTTATATGCAGCTTTGCTGCGATAGGATAAGAAAATGACAAAGAAACTGTACGTAGGTAACCTAAGTTACGCGACGACCGAGGGCAATCTATCCGAGCTTTTCGGAGCAGTGGGAGAGGTTGCCTCGGTAAGCCTCATTACGGACCGCTCGTCGGGCCGCTCCAAGGGGTTCGCTTTCGTCGAGATGGCGGAGGATAGCGCCGCTCAAGAGGCCATCGCCCAACTCAATAGCAAGGAATTGGATGGACGGGAGATCAAAGTGGCAGAGGCTCGTCCACAGAAGCCACGGGACAACCGATATGGTGGTGGCCAGAGGGAATATGGCGGTGGTAATCGGGGAAGGGGAGGCCATAGCTCACGCTACTAGGGCTACCCTGCAAGATCTAACAATCACCCGCACGGTCCACACGGTCGTGCGGGTTTTCTTTCCCGGCTGTTGTCTCGTCCCCGATCAACAGGGGTCTGATTGCCTCCCGTCGCCGTCACGGGCCAAAGGCGGGAAGAAGGAGCATATGCTTAACCACATATTGGTTCCTCTTGATGGATCCCTCTTGGCCGAGTGCGTGCTTCCTCACGCTGTCACACTCGCCCGGGTTTTTGATACCCACCTCACACTGCTGCGAGTGGTAGAACGTGACCAGGCGACCGGTCTGAAGCGGGTCATTGACCCTCTACAGTGGCAAATACGCAAGGTCGAGGCTGAAGCTTACCTTAATAAGCTGGCGGCTCGGCTTAACAGGGTCGGTCTACAGGCAGAAAAGGTCATCCCGGAAGGCCTACCGCAGGAGCGTATCGTCGAGTTTACGCGAGACCATGGAATCGGCCTGATCATAATCAGCACACACGGGCAGAGCGGCTTGAGTGGCTGGAACGTGAG
>CAZWPV010000712.1:0-1205 GCA_964635485.1 uncultured Anaerolineales bacterium | reverse complement strand
GCTCCTCAAAGAGCCGCATCCAGGCCACCGGGCTGCGGTTCTTGAGCGCCTCCACATCGTGTTCCACGTCCAGCAGACCCCCGCAGTCCTCGCAGCGGTAGACGACGTCAAAGACAGAGTAGCGGCGACCGCAGCCGCGCACGCACTCAAACCAACAGTTGTATGACATTCCTTCGCCTCCTATAACTACTCACCGCAGAAGCGTAGAGGACGCTGAGGAATTCATTTTGGCCACAGAGAAGTCGCTCGGTTCTCTGTGGAAGTATAGAACTCCGTACTCGGGCGATCTTTACTCGCCTCTGCGTCTCGGCGGTGAAATTAAGCCGAATCGAGCAGTTACCGCCTTCTTTGGGTACCTCGGCTCACGTCTGCCAAGTATACCTCTCAACCCATTTTGCGTCTAGTATCTACTTGCTACCGCCGCGATGAACGTGTCTCCAATGTGCAGTGACTTGCAGGTGAATTGATGTCTAGCCAGCATCCTTTCGATGTCTGATTCGTCAAAGTACTTTTTGTATATCTTGAACGCTCGCCCGTCGTTCAGAGTTCTTTCTTGCTCACCCTCTTTTTTCCGACCCTCGGCCTGCCGCCGCGCGCTCCAGTAGCTATCGACGATCATCACCTGGGCGGAGGGCTTGAGGACTGCCTTGAGCCTTTGGAAGAAAGCGCCCTCTTGCTCCTGTGTAAAATGGCTCAACAGAAAGCCGGCCATCGCGCACTCGTAAGCCGCAGGTTCCAGTTCGATGTCAAAGACGTTCCCTTGGATAAAGTGAGACACACCGATCAAGCCCAGGCTCTCGATTCGCTTTTTGCATTCGGCTAACATACCCTCCGACTGATCCACAAAGGTAAAGCGCTCGCAGTTTCGCGCGTAGTGGGGTGCCCAGAAGCCGGTGCCGCAGGCGATGTCGATCAGGTGACCGTGCCCGAACCTGGCGACGATCTCGCACACCTCGGCTGTGTTCTGCTGGTATTGGTCGGCGTAGCGCCGGATCGCAGGGCCTGCTCCGCGGTAGACGTCGTCGTATTCCTCCGCCCGTTCGTCGTAGTAGACCAACATTTCGCGTTGGAGTTGACCATCCATCGCTACTGCTCCACAGATGAATTAAAGGTCTGCTTTGTAGTTGGAAACCGCTCCCCCGCACTTTTTACAGATCTCGTCCTGCCATGCGAACTTGGTGCCGCATTCGGGACAGCACCAGCGG
>CAZWPV010000711.1:0-1207 GCA_964635485.1 uncultured Anaerolineales bacterium | reverse complement strand
GCGAGGCGGTGGAGTGGCTGGTCAAGCAGGACGTGGACATCATCTCTCACTCGGCGGGGAGTGTCATTGACCCCCGCGATGGCAGCGGGTTTATGTCACAACTGGTGAATGAGGTGTCTGGCATGGGCATCCTGTGGGTGAACGCTGCGGGCAACGAGGCGCTTTCTCACCATCGGGGTGAGTTTACCGACGCGGATGGGGATGGCCTCCACGAATTTCCATCTGGCGATGAGGTGTTGGCGGCGAAAGGCTCCGGCGCGATCGAGGTTGTGCTGATGTGGGACGAGCCGTGGAAAGGGGCCAGGCAGGATTATCAATTGTACGTAATCGATTCGAAGAGCGAACTGCTGGGCCGATCAGAGTGGCCTCAGTCAGGTGAGGATAAGCATGTGCCCGGCGAGAGAGTCCGGGTCTATAGCGGTGGCGATCCCGTCTATGCCGTCGTCGTGGCCAAAGACGCCGATCGGGCTGTGACGTTTGATATTTTCATCCGTGGTGGGATTGTGCAAGATCCTTCGGCGAGTTACAGTGTTAGCTCACCGGGTGATGCCTATACTTCGCTGACCGTCGGTGCGGTCAATTGGTCGGATGACAGCCTGGCGGAGTATAGCTCTCAGGGACCGACAGTGGATGGGCGGCCTAAGCCGGATATATCGGCACCGACCGGGGTCTCGGGGGCTTCTTACGGAGCGCTGGACAAGGCGTTTACCGGTACTTCTGCCTCTTGCCCTCACGTCGCCGGAGCCGCCGCGCTGGTCTGTCACGCTTATCCTGACTTTACGCCTCAGCAGGTCGGGGGCTTCTTGCTAGACGAGTCTGTCGACCTAGGCCCTTCGGGGTTGGATACCGCCTACGGTCGCGGTCGGCTGCAATTGCCGGGGTCGCCGGACATTGTGACTTCTCCCGAGCCGTCGGAACCGCCTCCGCCTACGCAGACACCTCTGCCTGGTACCACTTCAGTTCCTGCCCCCACTGCTACCCAGGTCAAGGACTATGTTGTCCCGACGCAGGTGCCGGTGACTCCCTCACCCCCAGATGGTGGCGGCATTGCATTGCTGGCCGGCGTGGGGATCGTGGTCATAGGACTTGGTTGTGGTGGCGTGTTTCTGCTATTTGTCGGTCTCATCGGTATAGTCGTCTTGGCGCGGCGCGGGCGGCGAGCTCGGCCTGTGCCGCCTCCGCCCCCGATGCCTCGTCCCGAACCGTA
>CAZWPV010000710.1:0-1221 GCA_964635485.1 uncultured Anaerolineales bacterium | reverse complement strand
AAAGAAGCGGGTGCAGCTCCCCTGCAAGCTGGACCTGACGTCCTCGTGGTGTGAGCTCCTGGGGACTGTGCGGACCTGCGTTGAGCCCGAGTGGCGGCTGTTGCTGCAGGCGGCGAACCAACCCACGTTGTTCAACCGCTACCAGCGCGAGTATTACGCCACGCCCGACGGCGCGCTGCGGGTCACGCTGGACTATGCGTGTGCCGCCTACGACCAGCGGCTTTCGCTGCGCCCCAACTTGCGCGTTCCGCTCCCCGTCGCCGACCGGGTCGTGATCGAGATCAAGGCCGCGCTGGAGCAGGCGGAACGGCTGCAGGAAGCGGTTGCCCAGTTCCCCGCGCTGCGCACGCGCAACTCGAAATACGTGGGCAGTTTACAGACTGCTTTGTTGTGATGATGGCCGAGATACCGGGACGGAAAAGGCCAGCGCTTTGACTGCGCTGGCCTTTTGACGTACTGGTGATTGAGCTTCACGAGCTCGGGTCCACCACGCGCCCGACGAATAAAATGGCGCCGGTCTCGATATCGCGGATGAAAAAGATAAAGGGGCGGTCGACGGTGACTTTGACGGGCTCCTCGGGGTCTGCTGCCGTCATCGCCGGCATGATCACCACTGTGGCAGCGGCTGCCTCGGTGCCTGCCTCGTCCACGGAGACGAACGCCTTGTGGATCACCTCTCCGATGTAGAGATCGCGCATGCCGTCTATCCCCGAAAAGTCCGCGTCCATCGAGAATGCGACCGGCATGCCCATCTCAGAGAGCGCATCGACAAGGCTAAAGCTCGACTCGACCTCGAACTTGGGCATCGTCAAGATCACTCGTTCGTACGTCAGGTCACTCGTGATGGCGTCCACGCGTCCGGCGTCCAGCGAGTCCTCGAACGGCTCGAACTCGCCTTCGGCAGGCAGAAGGATCACCATCGAGAGTTCCCAGCCGTCGTATGGCAGCTCCACGGCCTGGTATCCCTCGCCCTCGGCGTAGCCAAACATCGTCGTCTGCCCCATCATCGGCACGGTGACCTGGCCGCCTTCGAGCGGGTAGAATGGGCCGTCTTGCGTTTGACTCTCTTCAAAGGGCGCGGCCCACGCGGCGTTAAAGTAGATGGCGTTGGCGAGGACGAGGCGGGTCAGCTCGTCGATAGCTCCCCGTGGGACGATGTCTTTGATCCGGCCTTCGGTCTGGTCGCTTACCCAGTCATTGATGGCGAGGCGGGATGCCTCC
>CAZWPV010000709.1:0-1226 GCA_964635485.1 uncultured Anaerolineales bacterium | reverse complement strand
CGCACGACCCGGTTGAAGGCTTCCCCGAGGACCTTTTCGTCCCACTCCTCGTTTTCAATCCCGGCGTTGTTCTCGATCAGTTCGTCTTTCAGTGCCCCCGTGCGCTCGTAGTAATCGTGTTTGTCCGCCGCGCCATAGATGGCATCCGGCAGCCGGTCGCCCACCTGCTGGCGGACGAACTCGTATGCTTCTTCAGGTAGCTCGTGGGGGGTGTATTCCCGTTTGGGTTTTCCTATGGCCTCCCGCATCTCGTTCTGGACGCGGATGGTGTCTTGTATCGCCTCGTGTCCACGGCGGAGTGCGTCGAGCATCACCGATTCGCTGACCTCGTCAGCGCCGGCCTCGACCATCAGCAAGGCTTCGGCGGTGCCAGCCAGCCGTAGATCCAGAGAGCTCTCCTCCATCTGAGAAACGGTGGGATTGATGACCAATTCCCCGTCGATGTACCCCATGCGCATGGCTCCCACCGGCCCGGCGAACGGGACGTCGGAGATGGTGAGCGCGGCCGAGGCGCCGATGATGGACAGAATGTCGGCCTGATGCTCTTCGTCGTGTGATAGGGGGGTGATGATGACCTGCACGTCGTTGCGCATCCCCTTGGGGAAGAGGGGGCGGAGAGGACGATCTGTCAGCCGCGCGGTGAGCGTGGCCGATTCGGTCGGCCTTCCCTCGCGGCGGAAGAAAGAGCCGGGGATGCGGCCCGCCGCGTATAGCCTTTCCTCAAAGTCCACGGTGAGGGGGAAGAAATCGATTCCCTCACGGGTGCTTTGCGACATTGTCGCTGTGACGAGCAGCAGCGTGTCACCGCAACGCACGGTGACCGCGCCGCCTGCCTGTTGGGCCAGCTTTCCCGTTTCGAGGGTGATGATCTTGTCGCCCAACGTAGCAGTAAATGTGTGATTATTCATTTTTAAACCTCCGTGTTGTGGGCCCAGCGCAGAGGTCAGGGACTGGGGGGTGTCGCGTAGTCAGAAACTACGAAACACTCCCCAATTCCTGGACCCGCGCTTGGGCTATGATCTTAGACACGCCAAACGAGTAGATGGGAGTGCCCTTTCCCGCATCTACTCGTCCGCTTGGTCTTGTTTATCTTTGCTTGTTTGGTTACCGACGTAACCCGAGCCGCTGCAGAATCTCCTTGTAGCGTTCGGGGTCTTTGCGACTGAGATAGGTCAAATGTCGCCTGCGTTGGCCAACCATCTTGAGTAGGCCGCGCCGGGAGTGCT
>CAZWPV010000708.1:0-1242 GCA_964635485.1 uncultured Anaerolineales bacterium | reverse complement strand
TGCACCTTCCTGCCCCATCGAATTTCTCGACGTGTGCTCCTAGTCAGCCGCTTCAGGCTCGGGACTCTTAGCCTCTTCCGGTACCTCGTCGCCGGGGAGAACGAACCCGCGCGAGCGCAGCGTCTTTTTCAGCGTCGCCAGGGATTTGAGGCCAAAGCCTCTCAGGTTGGTCAACGCGGCATCTCCCCCCTCCAGCCTTTTCAGCACATCACCGACGGTCTTGATGCCCGCTCCGGCCAGAATCTTCTCGGTGCGAGAACCCAACTCCAGGTCCATGACCTTGAGAGCAGGAGAGGTCGCCAAGGCCTTTTGCTTCTCCGCCTCAGCAATGGCCCGGTCGCGTCGCTCCAGCTTTTGCATAAAGCGCTCCACCTGGCCGCCGGCGTCCACGATACGCTGTTCGCCGGTAAAGAACGGATGGCATTTGTTACAAACGTCGGTGCGGATCATCGGCACCGTCGCACCCACAGTCCAGGTGTTGCCACAAGCGCAAACCACCTGAGCTTCGGGGTAAAATTCGGGATGAATTCCTTCTTTCATAGCACTCCCCACCTACACCCGCTCCGGGCAGACACTCACCCGCTTGCGGCCTCCTGGAACGTTTTCGTAGCGCACAAAGCCATCGGCTACAGCAAAGAGGGTATAGTCTTTCCCTACGCCAACATTCGTGCCCGGCTTGATGCGCATCCCACGCTGACGCACGATAATGTGCCCCGTGCGCACAACCTCACCACCATATTTCTTCACGCCCAGACGTTTGGAGTGACTATCACGCCCATTTCGGCTGCTGCCAGCACCTTTCTTATGCGCCATCTCACATCCTCCTAACTACACCACAATCTCATCCACTTGCAGGCGCGTGTACCGCTGCCGATGACCGGCGCGTCGCCGATACCGCTTGCGGGGATGATACTTGAAGATTCGAATCTTGGGACCTTTTTCCTGCGCGACGACTGTCGCCAGCACCTTGGCCTTTTTGACGGTGGGCTGACCGATCTTGACTTTTTCGCCGTCTGCGACCAGCAGCACATCCTTCAACTCGAGCTGCTCACTAACCCCACCAGAAATTCGCTCGACGAGAATGGTATTGCCCACCTCAGCGCGATACTGCCGCGCGCCTGATCTCACAATTGCGTACACGATGACAACCTCCCTGCTCTATCCTCTATGCACAAGAGGAGGCCGTGCCAGATGGCCCGGCCACCACAGACATTATACCGAATCTCCGGGTTTTGTCAACCG
>CAZWPV010000707.1:0-1252 GCA_964635485.1 uncultured Anaerolineales bacterium | reverse complement strand
CTCTGCCACGTAGGCCGGCACCGTGTTAAAGAGCCACAGGCTGTCGTCGGAGCGAACCTCCTCCTGCGGCGTCGGCTCCATGTGGCCGGGTTTGTGGCCAAAGACCTTGACCAGCGGGGAAGCGCCGCCGGTCGATTCCTGCCCGGTGATCATCAGCGCGAGCCGCTCGCGCGACTCTTCGGGGATCATAGGGATCACGGCGAGGATATCCTGCACGGTGTCGCGGTAGCCAAAGCCATCCCGTCCCCCGGCATAGATCAGGCTCGCCGCGCGGCTCCAGTAAAAGGCCACCAGGGCGTTGTAGGCGTTCCAGGAGTTGACCATGTGATCCAGGTCCGCGTCCGGTGAGTGCACCACGAACTTGCCCAACCGCCCGTGCCATTCCGCCTTGAGCTTTTGCAGCTCCTTCGAGGCGCGCTCAAGGCTGCCGAACTCGGCCCGGGTCTGGACCCCCTCGACCTCCGCCCGCCCCACGCCCAGCAGCACCAGCAGCTCCTGCGTCTCGCCGGGGGCCAGATCAAGATCGACCTGCACGCAGCCGCAGGCGTTATCGCCGTAGGCGGTCGAGTTGGTGCAGGTGCCGCGCTCCACGGTGAGGGGGTTGTGATAGCCGCGATAGGGGCCGATGAACGCTTCGCGGTCCAGTTCGTAGCTCACCACCTCCTGTCCGACCGGGGCCAACCAGCAGATGCTGGGGAGGTCGCCAACCACAATCGGGTCGTTCTCGCGGCTGGCGCAGTGGATCATCCCCTCGCGCCACTCGCTCGTGGCGACGTAGGCGCTGTATTGGCGGTTGAAGGTATCCTGGTGGATGTTCCACTCGCTGGTAAACTCGCAGTAGGTAAAGACGCTGATCCGGCGCGGCCTATCGCCGATGTTGCTCACCGCCAGCCGCCAGTACTCGAAGCGTTGCCCCAGCGGCACAAAGTAGGTCGATTCGGTGCGGATGTCCGCGCACTCGCTCTCGATGACCGTGTAGGCTGTGCCGAAACGGCAGATTGTCTTGTAGTCGTCCAGCGGTTTGCCGACCGGTTGCCAGGAGGCGCTCCAATAGTCGCCGCTCTCCCGATCCCGCAGATAGAAGTAGCGCCCCGGCTGATCCATAGGGATCGCGTTGGGCTGACAGCGCAGGAAGCGGCCAAACTCGGCGGAGCGGTAAAACGAATAGCCCCCGGCGTTGTTGGTGATGATCGACCCGTACAGCGGCGATCCCGAATAGTTGCTCCAGGAGCGCGGCGTATCGGGGCGCTCG
>CAZWPV010000706.1:0-1258 GCA_964635485.1 uncultured Anaerolineales bacterium | reverse complement strand
GCCTACTTTATCTTCCAGGCCTTTGCCCTGGAGATCGCCGCGGGCGCGCAGCGCATCGGTGTCTACAAGATGGCCGATACGGCGACCGATAGTGCCGCCGACCCCGAGCCCTTTGGGCTAGTGCGCGCCGATGGCGGCCGTCGCTCTGCGTTCACCGCATACAAGCTCGCGGCGGTCTACCTGGCGGGCTTCCGCGGCGGCACCTGGAGCCGCCGGGATACGCTCTCGATGGTGACGATAGACCGGGGCGATAGGACAACGACGGTCATCTGGACGCGCTCGCCCGCTGCCCAGACCGCGATGATCGCTTCGCGGACGACGGAAGCGCTGCTGGTGGACGTGTACGGTGCGGCCCGCCAGGTCCACCCCGAACGCGGCTACTACTACGTCAATCTGCCGGGAGCCAGATGTGCGCAGGGAACTCCAGATTGCGCCATAGGCGGTGCGCCGGTGATGTTGGTCGAAAATGCGCCGCCGAGCGCCATAACGGCTCCTCTGCCTGCTTCGCCGACGCCGTCGAACCTGGAGGACATCCCCACACCAACCTCCACGCCCACCCCCACGCCCATCATCATCCCCACCAACACCCCCACGCCCACACCGACGCCCACGCCGACGCTCACCTCCATCCCCACATCCACCTTCACGCCTAGCCCCACGTCCGTTCCCACGGCCACGCTCGTCCCACTACCGACTTCGGACATCCCGCCTGGCCGCCCATGGCTCCTCGTCGGCGCGCTGGCGCTCGTGCTGGGGGGCGCTGCCGCCACCGCAGGCGGCAGGAGATTTCTACGGCGGTAACCCGTGAGCGACGTGACAACGGATAGAGACGTTATCGAATCCATCATCCGGCGGGCGGCCGTCTGCCGGATCGGCCTGTGCGACGGCGGTCAGCCGTACGTCGTGCCCGTCTGCTTTGGCTACGAGGACGGCATGCTGTACTTTCACTCCTCTCCCAAGGGCAGAAAGATGGATATCCTGCGCAAGAACAACGCCGTCTGCGTCGAGCTCGACGTCGATCAGGAGATCGTCAAGGCCGAGCGCGCCTGCAAGTGGAGCATCAAGTATCGCAGCGTGATCGGCTTTGGGGAGGCTGGTTTGGTGGAGGATGCCGAGGAAAAGAGGCGCGCCCTGGACGTCATCATGGCGCATTATGGCGGCCAGCCCCAGGACTATACAAAGACCACATTGGAAAAGACGGCGGTCGTGCGGATCGAGATTCAGAATGCGACTGCAAAGATATCAGTGTACTGAAAAG
>CAZWPV010000705.1:0-1265 GCA_964635485.1 uncultured Anaerolineales bacterium | reverse complement strand
GGATATCAGAGTGTGGAGGCGCGCGAATGGACGTCCGAGAACACAATCGCATTATATGGAACAAGAGCGTCGAATTGGGCGAAAATCCCTGGACAATTCCGGTCAGCACGGAGCAGATCGCCGCTGCCCGACGAGGAGAGTGGGGCATCTATCTTACACCGACCAAGACTGTGCCGCACGCGTGGTTTCCGCCCTTCCCCTGCGACCTGCTGTGCCTGGCTTCGGGTGGCGGGCAGCAGGGGCCGATCCTGGCGGCGGCAGGAGCGCGCGTGACCGTGTTCGATAACTCGCCGCGCCAGTTGGGGCAAGATCGGATGGTGGCCGAGCGGGAGGGACTGGAAATCCGCACCGTCGAGGGGGATATGCGCGACCTGTCGATCTTTGACGACGAGAGTTTCGATCTGATCGTGCATCCCGTCTCCAACGTCTTTGTGCCCGATGTGCGCCCGGTGTGGCAGGGGGCGTTTCGCGTGCTGCGGCCCGGCGGTGCGCTGCTGTCGGGTTTCGATAACCCCGTCATTCACATCTTCGACGAGGCGCTCTACGCGCGCGGCGTGCTCCAGGTGGCGCGCGCCCTGCCTTGCTCCAGCGTGGACGGCCTTTCGAAAGAAGAGAGGCAGCAGCACCTCGAAAAGGGCGAGTTCGCCGAGTTCAGCCACACGCTGGGAGATCAGATTGACGGGCAGATCGAGGCCGGGTTCCTGATCGCGGGTTTTTACGAGGACGCCGACCCCGGCGAGGCGTTGGTGCAGTATATGTCTATCTACATTGCCACGCGGGCGATCAAGCTGGCGATTTGAGTGGGCAGAGGTGAATTATGTCAGCGTTTGCTGACCGACCCTACGCGGGTGATGCAGACTTACAGGCGATGATTAACCTCGTTTCGCGCAGGCCCGTCCGGCGAGTAATGGATTTCCCGACGATTCTTGATTTGCGGCAGGTGCTCGGCAGACCCAGGGAATGGCAGAATACGCGTCTGTGGTGGGATGCCGATGGTCAATTGATCGGGTTCGCTATTTTCTTTGACTATGTCAGCAGGCTGCACTTTGAGATCGCCCCAGGAACTGCCAGTGCTGAGGTCGCGATGCAGATGAATGGTTGGGGAGAAGCGCGCGCCCGGCAGCTTGTTTGGGAGCCCGATGAGCCTATCGTGCTTCGGGTGAGCTGCCGCGATGATCACGTCGAACGCATTGCTCTCTTGAAGCAGCTTGGCTTTGTGCGACAGGAGCAGCACACGCTGCACTTTGTCCGCCCGCTGAGTGACC
>CAZWPV010000704.1:0-1266 GCA_964635485.1 uncultured Anaerolineales bacterium | reverse complement strand
TACCGATGCCCGTGTCCGTTACCTGCATCACCCAGCGCCCATCGCTCGACCGATAGGCCCAGACATCTATGGAGCCGACTTTTGTGAACTTTATCGCATTTTCGACCAAATTGTACAGAATCTGCTCCACCCTGCCAGGATCGCCGACGACGGTATCAGGCAAAGTATCGGCAATATTCGTGCCCATAAGCAATCCCTTGCTTTCCACCGTCGGCCTCAAGACAGCCACGACGTTTTCAACTACAGCCCGGGGAGAAAACCTCTCGAACTTGAGCTTCAACCGACCCGACTCAAAACGAGACTGGTCCAGCAACTGGGCGACGAGCCTGTTCAGGCGCTGTGAATTGCGAATGACCTTGGCCGCCACTTTACGCTGCTCGGGGGAAAGTGGACCGTAAACTGCGCAATCTAGCATCTCGGTGAGGCCCAATATGGCCCCCAGGGGAGTGCGCAGCTCGTGGCTGATGCGGGCAATCAACTGGGTCTTGAAATCGCTCGCCTCGATCGCCTCCTGCTCGTTGCGGCGCGCCCTCTCCAGTGTCTTCTCAAGGCTGCGGTTGACGAGATAGAAAAGGCTGGCAACCCCAATGACCGTTGTACCGAACTCTACCCAGCGATAGGCCGGCGTGATGAACCCGGGAGGCGGAGGAGCCACACCTAGCGTCTCGGTAACGAGCATCACGCCCGTGGACAAGACACTCAACCCGGCAAAAAGCAGCGCCGAACGCCCGCCCAGCAACAGGCCAGCGATGAGAACAACGCCAAAGAAGCTGCTGACTCCCGATCCCGACAATCCACCGTAGTAATAGGTGCCTATGGAAATAAGCCCCCATAGCAGTAGCGACAAGATCACGCTGGATAAACGAACGTAACCGCGGCGCATGAGCAACAACAGCCCCAAAGGCACCAACATCAAGATACCCTCAACGGCCAAGCCGGCCAAGTTGGGCTCCGTTATCAATGTGATGACAGCATAGATCGCCACCAGTCCAAAGACGATGAACAAGACTGTATTCAGCAAACTCGCGATGCGCGTCTTTTCTTCATCGCCCTCGAAAACTGGGGGGGCGATCAAGCGCCAAAGTCGAGCCTTCACAGGCATCCTTTCCACAACATCCTACAATCCTTCGCGTCCCAGCGTCAGAAAGCACCCTCATGCTGAATTCAGCATACCATCTATTGCAAATTGCGTCAATCCGATTATATAGCGATGGCAGCGGCGGCGCAAGCGACTACTTCCCTACCTCCCCAAACACAAGCCCGACG
>CAZWPV010000703.1:0-1279 GCA_964635485.1 uncultured Anaerolineales bacterium | reverse complement strand
CCACGCAGCCATCGACGATGCTGCCACCCGCCACGTAGGACCCCCAAAAGACTTTCGCCAACGCTGCAACGCCGTGGCCGACAGCACCATCGGGATGCTCGGTCTGTAGCCGGTCGTATGCCAACTGAGCACTGCGCGGGTCGCCGCCCTGCAGGTAGGTCAGCACCAGCCGCCAGCGGGCAAAGGCTGCCAACTGAGTCCGCTCCACGCCGGGGTCTACAGCCCCCGAAGCCGCTCCCCACTCCTGAAGCGCATCGTCGCTGATCACCCGCTCGTACGCGGCGACGGCGGTGGCGTAATCGCC
The DNA here is from genome assembly GCA_964635485.1 of uncultured Anaerolineales bacterium. Lineage (GTDB taxonomy): Bacteria > Chloroflexota > Anaerolineae > B4-G1 > B4-G1 > JAFGED01. Next base: position 975 of record CAZWPV010000703.1, on the reverse strand, counting down.
GGCGAAAAAGGCATGATCGCCATCAAGCAGGGCATGATAGCGGTAGACGGGCGGCGCCCAGATCTGCTGCGTGACGGTGAACACTCTGCCGTTCCACTCCCACACCTCCGCGTAACCACGTTGCGGCTCTGCTCCCACCGAGGCGATACTGCCGCTTTCGGCGTCGATGCGGCCCGGTGTGACGGCGTAGGTGGGGTAGGGCATGTCCAGCCTGCCGCCCATCAAGCTGAAAAAGCCCGTCCCCTCCCAACTCAGAATCTCGAGGGACTCGAAACATGTGTGCGCGCCGCACGTGCTCAGTATGTAGACAATGTCCTGGCGGCCATCCCCGTTTGCGTCGAGCATCTGGAGCAGTCGAACTGCCGGGCCGGAGGGATCGTAGCCTTCTTGGTACAACAGCGCGTAGCCTTCAGCCTGCTGACTAAAAATGAGCAGATCGCCCGACGGAGCCACTGCGTCGCCGACGTACCACAGCGCGACGACGATCTCGGCGTTGGCGTCGCCGGTCAGGTCGGCGGCAGCCACCTGACCCGGTGCATCCGGCAAAGCTCCCCATTCTGCCAACGTGCTCTCCAGCGCCGCCACATTGCCCCCGGCGCTCAGGTACTGCCGGATGGTGGCAGGATAATCGGCAGGGTTGGCGGGCCGGGCGATCCCGTCCACGGGCGTCGTTGCCTGCGCCGGGGAGGTCGCAGCAATCGCCGTCGCAGAGGGTATGGATTGCTCCCCTGGTGTAAGCGTCGCCGAGCCGCAGGCCAGCGCTGCCAAGATCACCAGACTGCCAGCAATCGCGAGAGGCAAAACGAGCTTCAAGTTTCGGGTCGTGGATTTCATAGCCCCTACAGAGTTCGTTCCTGAGTATAACACGACGCGGAAGCGTGTCAAAGCCTTGACATCTCTCAATTCTCAGGTAGAATAGCTCCCACTGCGGGGCTGTAGCTCAGCTGGGAGAGCGCTACAATCGCACTGTAGAGG
>CAZWPV010000702.1:0-1296 GCA_964635485.1 uncultured Anaerolineales bacterium | reverse complement strand
CCAAGATCGCCGGGCTGACCCTGGAGCGCGCGAACGGGGAGATGCGCGGCGTCCTTGGAGACGGCGCGGCCAGCCTAGAGGCCAAGGCCGGCGGCTCGATCACGCTGAGGGACCGGGGCACAGTGCCTGAAGCGCCTGGGGAGTTTGAGTTCAATATGGATTTCATGGACGATCTGGAGGACATCGGCCCGATGATCGAGACTCGCGTGGGCGAGGCGATGGCCAAGCTGGAAATCCGCCTGGAGCAGGGATTGGGGCAGATCGATGGCGACAAGCTGCGCCTCAAGATCGAACGCGCGGCGGAAAAGAGTACCAGGGCCGCCGAGCGAGCCGCCGAGGAGGTGCGCCGGGCGGCCGAGAGGGAGGCGCAGAAAGCGCGCATGCGGGCGGAACGCTCTCAGAGGCGCTGGGAGCGGACCAGCGGCCAAAAGTCCCGCCCGCGCACCGAGCCGGTGAGCGAGGAAGAACAACTGCGGGTGCTGCGCATGGTCGAACAGGGCAAGATCACGCCTGAGCAAGCGGCCGATCTTTTGGAAGCGATGAAGGGGCGGTAACGCCCTCTTTACCCGAGCGAGGCAACATGGAACACACAGAACAAAAGATCAATTGGAAACTCCCGTTTTTCACCATCTGGACGGGGCAGCAGCTTTCGTGGATCGGCAGCGCCGTGGCCGGGTTCGCCCTGGTGTGGTGGCTGACCGAGACCACCGGCTCGGCGACGATGCTGGCGATAGGGACGCTGCTGACGCTGCTGCCCGGAGTCGTGCTGGGACCTTTTGCGGGGGCATTGGTAGACCGCTGGAACCGCCGCCTGGTGATGCTTGTGGCAGATAGCGTCGTGGCCCTGTTTTCGGCGTGGCTGGCCGTGCTCTTTTGGACCGGCGCGATACAGATCTGGCACGTGTACGTCATCATGTTCGTGCGCTCCATCGGCGGTGCTTTCCACTGGCCCGCGATGACCGCCTCGACCACGCTGATGGTGCCCAAGGAGCACCTAGGGCGCGTGGCGGGTCTCAACCAGACCATCGGCGGTGCCGTGAACATCATCTCGCCACCACTGGGCGCGCTTTTGCTGAGCGTCCTGCCTCTGCACGGCATCATGGCCATCGACGTGCTCACCGCCGCCTTTGCCATCGTGCCCCTCTTTTTCGTCCACATTCCGCAGCCGGAAAGAGCCGCAGTGGCTCAGGTGGCACAGGCCAAGCCAACGCTGTGGACCGATATGCGCGAGGGACTGCGCTACGTGATAGGCTGGCCGGGCCTGCTGGGCATCTGCCTACTGGCCACGCTGCTCAA
>CAZWPV010000701.1:0-1319 GCA_964635485.1 uncultured Anaerolineales bacterium | reverse complement strand
CGAGCGCCATAATAGGAACACGGTAACCCGCGTCCGCCGATGGGCAGTAGACCTTTGGGAGGTGTTACTATGTTTTACTCTGGTATCGATTGGAGCAAAGACCACCATAACCTGTGCATTATGAATGCTGCCGGAGCTCGGGCGAGCCAAATCCAGTTCAAGCATACGTTGAAAGGTTTCGAACAGATTGAGGCCGAACGACGCAAGCTGGATGTGCCAGCCAGTGAGTGTCTAGTTGCCATTGAGACGACTCACAATCTGTTAGTCGATTTCTTGCTCGAGCACGACTACGTCGTATACATCGTGCCGCCCCAAGCAACGAACGCCTATCGGAATCGCCAGCGGAGCAGCGGTGCCCATACCGATGAAAGTGATGCTGCTTTGCTGGCCAGCATTATGCGTACCGACCGGGACAGCCACCGCCGCCTGAGTCCCAACACACCCTTAACCCAACAGATGCTGGTCCAGGTGCGCCTGATCGAGACGCTTCGTCGTTCCATCCAACGGCAGGAAAACCAGCTTCGCGATGTGCTGTGCCGCATCTACCCTCAAGCTTTGGACTTGTTCAGCGAGTTGACGGCTCAAATCAGCTTGCAGTTTCTCGTAACCTACCCCACTGTTCAGGAAGCTCAGGCGCTGAGCCTAAAGGCCTTCGACGCCTTCTGCCGTGAGCAGCACTATTCTCGACCAGACCTCATCTCGCGGCGATATGCGCACTTGATTGAACCCGCGCCGGAAGCCAATTCTGCCGTTGTTGAGGCATACCGAGATCACGTCTGCATTTTGGCCGAACTCCTTCTTCCGCAAGTGAGCCGGCGGAACGAAGCCAAGGTCCGACTGAGTCAGCTCTTCGAACAGCACCCTGACGCCTTCATCTTCGATTCTCTACCCGGGGCCGGCGACCTTCTGGCTCCAGGTCTGTTGGTCAAGTTCGGCGATCATCGTGATCGCTTCCCTACCTCCAGCAGCGTCCAGGCGCTGGCCGGAACCTGTCCTGTCACCGAGTGGAGCGGGAAGAGAAAGAGCATCAAGTTTCGGAGGGGTTGCGACAAGGAATTCCGGCGTATCTCTCAGCAGTTTTCTCGAGCCTCGCTTAAGAAGTCTGGCTGGGCCAACGCCTATTGGGGCGAGATCCGTCCCCGCTGCGGTTCCAATTCGCACGCCTATCGGTGTCTGGCGAATCGTTGGCTGGCCATCATCTGGAGGTTGTGGCAAGACCGCAAGTCATATGACGAGGAGTATCACTTGCAACAACGCGCCAGTCGCCGTCGCCCCAAATTGTAAACGTTCGACGATTTGTTTGAGTTTGAATCATTAAC
>CAZWPV010000700.1:0-1347 GCA_964635485.1 uncultured Anaerolineales bacterium | reverse complement strand
GATGGAAAGCGCTGCCACCGCTCGACAGTTCGTAGCAACTTATGCGGTATTGCCACCAAAGGTATCACAATAGGTGAGCAGTTGGTAGTCCATCGGACGCACCAGGTCCAGCAAAACATTGCCACTGCGGATGCCGGCGCCGATTCGAATGAGAATGTACCGCTGGCCTGGCCGTGCAAAGCTGAACGCCTGTCCCAGGCAGACATAGGTGATCAACGCCTGGTACGACATCTCCATAGACGTGGCGCTGTTGTAGATTGCGGTCCAGAGGAAATAGACCAACGTCATCGTCAATAGAGAGCCCAAGATAGCGGTGAAGAACTCGAAGCGATAAGCCAGTCCTTGCTTGACCGCCGCTGCGATGACGCCAATCTGCCGGTCGATGGATTCGCAGATTCTGGTCATTGGCTTGGCCGTCATCGCTCCATCCCCTGTTGATAGATCTCGCGGATAATCGCCTCCAGGTCGGCCTCCTCGACGGCCAGATCGCTGACCGTGTAGCTGTTGACGACGTGCCGTGTGACGGCCGAGGCGGCGACCTGCTGCGGGTCGAAGCTGACCACCACGTTGCCGTCTTTCTGCGTTTCCGCCTGCAAACCGCTGCCCAGCTGCTCTAGTGACTCCTTCAGCCCGTCCGGGCGCGTCCCCTCGGCCAGCGAAAAGACGACGCGCCGCAGGCGGCCATACCGCCGCTTGATCTCGGCCAGCGTCCCGTCGTAGAGCAGGTGGCCCTTGTCGATGATGATCACGCGCTGGCAGAGGCGCTCGATGTCGGAGATATCGTGCGTGGTCAGGATGATCGTCGTCCCGCGCTCCCGGTTCAGGTGCAGGATGAACTCGCGGATGCGCTCCTTGGCCACCACGTCCATGCCGATGGTCGGCTCGTCCAGGTAGACGATCTTGGGGTCGTGCAGGAGCGTGGCCACCAACTCGCAGCGCATACGCTGTCCCAGCGATAGCTGCCGCACCGGCCGCTCCATGAACTCGTCCAGTTCGAGCATCTCGACGAACTGCTGCACGTTGGCCTCGAACCGCGCCTTGGGGATGGCGTACATCTTGCGCATCAGCTCAAAGCTATCGCCGGGGGGAATATCCCACATGAGCTGGCTACGCTGGCCAAAGATGACGCCGATCTTTTTGCTGTTGCGCACCCGCTCTTTCTGCGGCACCAGGCCGTCGATCACGACCTCGCCTGCGGTGGGGTGCAGGATGCCGGTCAGCATTTTGATCGTGGTCGATTTGCCCGCGCCGTTCGGCCCGATGTAGCCCACCAGCTCGCCGGGCGCGAGCTCGAAAGAGATGTGGTCCACGGCCTTGATCTCTTCATAGTCGGTCGAAAAGAGGTTG
>CAZWPV010000699.1:0-1372 GCA_964635485.1 uncultured Anaerolineales bacterium | reverse complement strand
GTCGTCATCGGCGCAGGCAGCGCCATCTTTGGGCTCAACACCGTGTCCGCTCTGCTGGGCAGCGAGCGGCTGCGCGGTAGCCACCTGGCGCTGGTGGACCTGAATGCCGAGACTCTGGATCTGATGGCCCGGTTGGCCCAGCGGCTGAATCGAGAGTGGGACGCGGAGATGACGATCACCACTCACACCCACCACGCCGAACCCCTCGCCGGGGCCGAGTTCGTCGTCTCCGCCATCGAGGTGGGGCCCCGCGAAAAGCTGTGGCGGCAGGATTACGAGATCACGCTCAAGCACGGCGTGCGCCAACCCTACGCCGAGAATGGTGGCCCAGGGGGCTTTGCCCACGCCGCGCGCAATATCCTGCCGGTGCTGCAGATCGCGCACGACATGGAGGCCGCCTGCCCCGACGCGTGGTTCATCAACTATACCAATCCCATGATCCGCATCTGCGATGCCGTCCATCGCCACAGCGCCATCAAGGTCGTCGGGCTGTGCCACCAGATCCTCGTCGGCTACGGCATGGTGGGGTATGTGTTGGCCGACGTGCTCGATATCGAGGTGCCCGAGGGCGAGATCAGCAGCCACGCCCATCCACTGATCTGGCCGCGCATGACGCGCATCGCAGACCAGGCGCTGGAGAAGGTGGACATCAAAGCTGCCGGGTTGAACCACTTTACCTGGATGCTTGACCTGCGCAGCAGGGGGAACGGCGAGGATCTGTACCCGCTCTTTGCCGAGCGCTGGGAGGCCTTCAATTCTGCCTTCGAGCCGCTGACCCGCCGCGTGTATGATGCCTTTGGCCTGTTTCCCATCCCCGGTGACGAGCACCTGTGCGAGTACCTGCCTTGGGTTAGCGACCCCGTGACCAAGCCGTGGGAAAAGTATGAGGTCAGCCTCTACGACTGGGAGCTGATGGACCAACTGCGCGGCGTCTTTCACGGCGATGTTGCCCAGATGGCGGAGGGCAAGACAACCATCGATCATCTGCGCCAGGCCAACAGCGAGGGCGCGCTGGAGATGGTCGAGAACATCGCCGCGGCGGGTAACCACTACCATCTGGCGGTCAATTTGCCCAACGTGGGGCAGATCGCCAACCTGCCCGCTGAGGCCATCGTGGAGACGCCGGGCCTGGTCAGCGGGGCTGGCGTGCAGGGCGTCAGCGTGGGGAGCTTGCCCGCTGGCATCGCCGAGCTGTGCCGGCGCGAGATCACCGCCGTGCAACTTGGCGTGGATGCCGCCGTCCGCGGCGACCGGAAGCTGGCGCTGCAATGCCTGCTGTTGAGCCCTTGCATCACCGACCTGGACGTGGCCGGGCAGATTCTCGACGATTACCTGGAAACCTACCGCGAGTATCTGCCCCAGTTCTGGTAAG
>CAZWPV010000698.1:0-1380 GCA_964635485.1 uncultured Anaerolineales bacterium | reverse complement strand
CGACGAGTACAAGGCGATGTACAAGTCTCACTTTGGCGAGGACTTTCCCACCGATCCGCTCAAGCAGCTCGAACTATCGATCAAGGCCGTGTTCAGATCGTGGAACGGCGCGCGCGCCATCGCCTACCGCGAGCACGAGGGCATCCCCCACGACTGGGGCACCGCCGTCAACGTCTGCACCATGGTGTTTGGCAACATGGGCGAGGGGAGCGGCACCGGCGTGGCATTTACGCGCAACCCGGCCACCGGCGAGGCCAAGCTCTACGGCGACTATCTCGAGAACGCCCAAGGCGAGGATGTGGTTGCCGGCATCCGCACGCCGATGAAGATCGACCGGCTGCAGGAGGTCATGCCCGAAATCTATGAGCAGTTCACGCAGGTGGCGCAGCAGCTGGAGGACCACTACCGCGACATGCAGGACCTAGAGTTCACCATCGAGCGCGGTACGCTGTGGATGCTCCAGACCCGCACCGGCAAGCGCACGGCCGCATCGGCGGTCAAGATCGCCGTCGACCTGGCCAACGAGGGTATGATCAACAAGGAAGAGGCGATCATGCGAGTCGATCCGGAGCACGTCGAGCTGCTCATGCGTCCCAGCTTTGACCCCCAGGCCGAGAAAAACCTGCTCGTCAAAGGGTTGAACGCTTCCCCCGGCGCCGCAGTGGGCGTCGCCATCTTTGACGCCGCACGCGCCAAGGCAGCGGCGGACGAGGGCAAGGACGTCATCCTGGTGCGGCCCGAGACCAACCCCGACGACGTGCCCGGCATGCTGGCCTCCAAGGGCGTGCTGACCCAGAAGGGTGGCGCGACATCGCACGCCGCCGTGGTCGCCCGAGGGAGCAACATCCCCTGCGTCGCCGGCTGCGAGGACATCACAGTCGACGTCAATCGCCAGCAGTTCACCATCGACGGTACGGTGGTCAAGGAAGGCGACATTATCTCCATCGACGGCTTTACCGGCGAGGTATTCGCCGGCGCGGTGCCGTTGATCGAAGCAGAGTACGAAAAGCAGGTCGACCTGCGCACGCTGCTGGAGTGGGCCGACGAGATCCGCAGCCTGGGCGTGCGCACCAACGCCGACTACCCCGTGGACGCCCGCCGCGCCATCGGCTTTGGCGCCGAGGGCATCGGCCTGTGCCGCACCGAGCACATGTTCTTCGATCCCCGCGCCCGCGACGCCGTCGTGAGCATGATCATGGCCAAGACCGACGAGGAGCGTGAGGCTGCCCTAAACCAAATGCTGCCCTTCCAGGAACAGGATTTCGAGGGCGTCTTTGAGGCGATGGACGGCAAGCCGGTCATCATGCGCCTGATCGACCCGCCCATGCACGAGTTCCTGCCTCCGCGCGAGGAACTGTTCGAAGAGGTCATCACGCTGCG
>CAZWPV010000697.1:0-1382 GCA_964635485.1 uncultured Anaerolineales bacterium | reverse complement strand
AAGATGGGCTTTGTCTTCCAGAACTATAACCTGCTGGCCAACTTCACAGCGCGGGAGAACATCGAGGTGCCGATGGCGCTGGCAGGCGCGGGCCGCCGCGAGCGACACCGCCGGTCGGACCGGCTGCTGGAAAGCGTCGGGTTGGCCGACCGGGCCAGGCACTATCCCAGCGAGCTTTCTGGCGGCCAGCAGCAGCGCGTGGCCATCGCCCGCGCGCTGGCCAACGATCCCCCGATCCTCATCGGCGACGAGATCACCGGCGAGCTGGACTCCAAGACCGGCTTCGAGGTGATGGAGGTCGTCGCCAGGCTGAATCAAGAGCAGGGCACCACCGTCGTCTACGTCACCCACGATCCGCGCATGGCCAAGTTCGCTGGCCGGGTGATTCAACTGCGCGACGGCCTGATTGCTAATGGATAGATTGACAGCAGCAAGTTATGCCGCCCGTCAAAAGAGAGACGGGGAAAAGCCTGGCTAGCAAATCCGTCAATCCTAAATCATCAAATCTGAAATCCAGATATGATCGCACAATACATATTGAAGAGCTTCTTTCGTCATAAGGCCCGTACCCTGATCGTGGTGCTGGCGCTGCTGGTGGTGACCGCCATGCTGGTGACGCTGAATAACAGCGTCGAGTCGCTGGAGCGGCAGATCGTCGATCTCATCGAGCAATTCGAGGGCGAGCACGACGTCACCGTCACCCGCGCCGAGACGAGCCCCATCCAGTACATCGACGTCGAGCGCGTGGCGCCTCTCTTGCAAGCGGCCGACCCGGCGGTGGTGGCGGTCTATCCGCGTTTCCTGGGCACGGTCGAGCTGCAGGGGATGACCGCGGCCGAGGCCGGCGCCGAGGAGGATCAGGTGGTCGCTGTGGAGGCGGGCAGTACGAGCGGTGGAGGGGTCCACGTCAGCGTCGGAGGGGCGAATAATGGCGGCCAGCCGGGCAACGCCTCACTGCTGGCGCGTACGCCCGAGGACGAGCTGGGACAGGTCAAGATCCTGGAGGGCGAGTACAAACTGGATGACAATCACGTCGTCGTCCTGCGCGTGACGGCCGATACCTTTGGCCTGCAGGTAGGAGACGAGGTTGACCTGAGCTACATCCTGCCGCTTTCCCGCCTGCCCGGCCACGAGATGCCGGAGGATATCAGCGCCGGCCGTGTGACGCGCCGCTTTACGGTCAGCGGCATCGGGCTGGCCGCCGGGCTGGGCGGCGCGGAGCAGAACGGCGTCCTGGCCGACTTGAATATGGTGCAGGATTGGCTGGGCGTGCCGGGGCAGGCCGAGCGGCTGGTCGTGGTGTTGGACGAGACCGTCTATGGCTCCTTGAGCACGCAGAACTCGGTCTTTCGCGTGCGGCGCATCGCCGAGCGGATGGTCGA
>CAZWPV010000696.1:0-1391 GCA_964635485.1 uncultured Anaerolineales bacterium | reverse complement strand
ACGTGATAGGCTGGCCGGGCCTGCTGGGCATCTGCCTACTGGCCACGCTGCTCAACTTTACGATGGCCCCCGCGATGTCGTTGATGCCCCTCCTGATCACCGGCCATTTTGGCGGCAGGGTGCTCCAACTGGGCTGGATGAACTCGGCCTGGGGCGTCGGGTTGGTGCTGGGCGGACTGCTCCTGGGCGCGTGGGGCGGTTTCAAGCGGCGCATCGTCACCGTGCTGATAGGGATCATCGGGCTTGGCGTGGGCGCTCTGGTGGTCGGGCTGACGCCGGCGACCGCCTTCCCACTGGCGCTGGGGGCCTTCTTTTTCGGAGCGGTGATGAATGCACTGTGCAACGGCTCGGCCTTTGCGCTGCTCCAGCAGGTCGTGGCCCCAGAGATGCAGGGGCGCGTGTTCGCGTTGGTCATGACCGTGTGCAATATGGCAACGCCTCTTAGCCTGGCCATAGCCGGCCCCCTGGCCGACGCGGTGGGCGTGCGCGCCCTGTACGTCGCCGGCGGCATCGCCCAGGTGATCCTGGGCATCGGGGGGTTCTTTATCCCGGCGATCATGTCCCTGGAAAGCAATAACGGAAACGGGCACGCCGTCGAGGAAAAGACGGCCGAGATGGTCCCTGCGCCAACGTATGTCGAGGTCGCGTAGCGCGACACAAGCAGCAGTTTTGGAGGAATCGATGAGCGAAAGAATGCAGATACTGGAAAAGATCGAGTCTGGCGAGATCAGCGCCAAAGAAGGCGCGCGCCGGCTGGAGGCCCTGGCAGAACCCGTCCAACCGGCCCGCTCGCCGGAGGTAGCACGTATCGCGCTCCCGGTGTGGGTGCGGCGTATCTGCCAGGCGGTGTTCTGGTCGGGGGCCGCCCTGACGGCGGGAGGGGCGCTCCTGATGACGGTCTTTTACACCGGAAAAGCGGGGGTGGGGAGCGCGATCTGCGGCTGGCCGCTGTTCGTCGTTGGCCTGCTGGGGCTGCTGTTGGGGACCTGGCTGCCAGACGCCACATGGTTCTCCCTGCGGGTGCGGGAGAAAGAGAGCCGGCGCATCTCTCTAGCCCTACCACTGCCGTTGGGACCCATCGCCTGGATCGTGCGCCTCGTGCGCCCCTTTGTGCCGCAGCTGCAGGACATAGCCGTGGACGAGGTAATCCTGGCGTTGCGAGAGGAAGTGCGCGCAGGACGCCCCTTCGTCGTGGATGTAGACGAGGGTAAAAATGGAGAACGCGTACACGTATACATTGGCTAAGGAAAAATATAATCCCTTGTGGGCCACAGAACCAGATAGGTTAAGTTTAGGAGGCAAGAAATGACACCTGCAAATGAAGAACGACTAAAGATCCTACAGATGCTGGAAGATGGCAAGATCGGCGCCGACGAGGCATCGACCCTGCT
>CAZWPV010000695.1:0-1402 GCA_964635485.1 uncultured Anaerolineales bacterium | reverse complement strand
ATTCTTCGCTATGCTCAGAATGACAATCCATCATTTTTACCTTGAAGAGGTAGTAAGATTGGATCGTCGCAGATCAATCAGAGGTGGCGTATGGCGGACAAACGAGTGACGACGGGGATCAAGGGCCTTGATGAGATGCTGGGTGGGGGATTCATACCCGGCTCGATGGCGCTGGTGCGCGGCGCGCCGGGCACGGGCAAGACCTCGCTGGCGCTCCAGTTCCTCATCCACGGTGCGACGAAGCATGGCGAACCCGGGTTGCTGATATCCTTCGAGGAGTTCCCCAGCTCCCTCCACCGGGACGCTGAATCGCTGGGGTGGGATCTGCGAAGTAGGGTAGCGGAGGGGGAACTGCACTTGATGTTCACCTCGCCCGAGGTGTTTCTGGCCAGCTTGGAGTCGCCGGACAGCCGCCTCAATCAGTTGATCCTTGAGTCGAACGTCAGACGGTTGGTGCTTGATAGCGTATCCCACTTTGACCGTCTTGCCGACGAAGAGCAGAAATTACGCGGCATCTACACCTCTGTGGTAAACGGTCTGCGGCGCGAGGGGATCACGGCAGTGCTGCTGGGCGAAAAGGGGCGGGTCGACTATCGATATGCGTTTAGCGGTGGCCTTTCATTCCTGGTGGACAATATCATCCTTCTGCGCTACGTGGAGATCGAAAGCACGATGCAGCGCGCGATCGTGGTGCTCAAGACGCGAGGCTCTGACCATGCCAAGGAAATCCGCCGCTACGAAATCGGCACCGGCGGCCTGAAGGTCCTGGACGTTTTCGAGGGCCGCGAGGGGATACTCAGCGGTATGCCGTATCGGGCGTTGTCCTGATTAGCCGGTGGCAATCGGCACTCGGCGGTCAGCGATCGGGCTGGCCGCTGTTTGTTACCTGGGGGACAAATTGCCGATTTGCCCAATCTCCAGGAGGCAGTCGCCACGCCCGATTGGGTACCCTCAATGACGAAAATGCCTCCCCCCTCCCCCTAGCCCCCTCCCACGAGGGGAGAGGGAACTATTCCTCCCCCCTGGTGGGGGAGGCTAGGTGGGGGGGGGCAGCGACGTTTATTTTCGGAGCAGTGATGTTACAGCTTTCGGCTGAAGAACAAGCTATGCTCTCCGGCGAGCTCGGCCCCGGCGTGCGCAAGGCGATGGAGATCGTCGTCGCGCTGGGACAGATTTACGGTGCATCCCGGCTGATCGAAGTTGAATCGGTGCAGGTCGCCGGAGTCAGCTACCGCAATCTGGGCGAGGCCGGACTGGAGTTCCTGAGCCGGTGGGCCGACCAGGGTGTGCGGGTGCGCGTGCCCACGACGCTGAACCCTGCCGGGATGGACCTACGCGCCTGGCGAGAACTGGGCTTCCCGGAATCGTTTGCCCAACGGCAACTGGCGGTGATCGAGGCCTT
>CAZWPV010000694.1:0-1424 GCA_964635485.1 uncultured Anaerolineales bacterium | reverse complement strand
TGCAGCTTTACCTGAAGGATGTGGAGGCCTCGCTGCCCGTGCCCCTGCTCCAGTTACAGGGTTTTGCCCGCATTCGCCTGGCCCCCGGCGAAAGACAGACCGCCCAGTTCACCCTCACCGCAGACCAAATGTCCTTTGCCGACGAAGACGGAAAATGGGTGCTGGAGCCAGGCGAGTTCAAGGTCTGGGTCGGAGGCCAGCAGCCGGATCTGAAAACCGATACCCAACCTGAAAATGTGCTGGCAGGGCAGTTTACCGTCAAAGGTTAGCGCTTTTCAGAAGAGACCGGATAGCAGCGGTGTAGCCGCGGGATGAGCCGGGGCACATGCCGCTGATACTCCTTGTATGCCGCGCCGAACTCGGCCACCAGCCGGCTTTCCTCGTGCACCGAACCGACGTAGAAGTAAAGCGTGAACAGCACGTACAGCGCCAGCAGGTTCAGCGTCATCAGCGGCGTGAACCAGATGACGAGCAGGCTGAAAAAGTAACTGGGATGCCGTACGTAGCAGTAGAAGCCACGCACCTGCAGCGGGCCGTCCTCCTCCGGCTGCCCTGCAAGCATCTGCGCGAGCCCGACGAAACGGAAAGCTCCCGTCGTCAGGATGGCGGCCGTCGCACCCACCGCCCCACCCAATTGCCCCAGCACCATCAGCCAGCACCAGGGCGCGGGCACGATGTAGAGGATACGATCCGGGAGGATGACAAGCAGCAGTAGGATCGGCGCAGACGACGCCAGGGCAACCGCGACGTAGAAGACACGATACCAGCGGTCAACGCCAGCGCCGAAAGCTCGCCGCGCCCACCGTTTCACGCGCAGGCTTGCCAGGAGGCTATGCACCCCGGCCCAGGCGGTGAAATAGGCAGAAAGGATCAATGCGCTGGATACCATATCTGCACCACAGATCGAAATCGCGCCCCCACGTCGGCGTAGGCGCCTCTTGCCGCACACTTCAGTGTGTCGGCTACGCCTACGCCCACCTGCCACCGATTGAAATCGCGGCTCAGGGGCGCGGCTGCCTTCGGCAGCTAGCGCCATCCGACCGCCTGCGCAGTCGGATCCACGCCCCGGCACAGGTCGACGCCCGGCCGCAGGCCTTTTTGCCGCACACTTCAGTGTGGCGGCTCCCCGCCCAGTGCTATCTCCTTTCCCAGCGCCTCTCCGATCTCCTGCGGCCACATCCCATCCAGCGTTTGCCCATCCGGCCCGCCGAACATCGCCGCAGGCGGCACCACCACACGGCCCAGCTCTCGCCCCTGCAACTGCGCGATCACGTCCTGCCCGGTCAGCAAGCCCGCCACCGTGACCGTCTCGCCAAAAAAACGGTTTGTGATTGAAACGACGTCGGCGTCTGTCACAGCGCGCAAAATCGTGGCAAAGAGCGCACCCGTCACAAGGGTTGGAGACCCGAGATTGGAGATTGCCT
>CAZWPV010000693.1:0-1424 GCA_964635485.1 uncultured Anaerolineales bacterium | reverse complement strand
ATCACACCGGGCAGGCTCCCGAACCGGGAGTCCGGTCCCCAGAATCAGCCCATGGCAAACGTCGCCGCCTCTGTGTGCACCGGCGCCGATGCGTCTATGGGGGGAATATTTGTGCTTTGTGTGCGTATCTGTTCCATCGTATTCTCCTTGCGGCTGAAACCAAAATAGACCGCGCCCAAGGCGATCACCGCTATGATTGTCAGCAGTCCCGCTATGAGTCGTTTTCTCGACATGATCTTCATCCTCATCTTTCGAATATCGGTCCCTCTACGTCGCCGTCGTTGTTATAGCCTCTCTCTTCCCAGTATCCCCGATAATCGGTGTCGTCGGAGAGCTCGATCTTGGTCACCCACTTGACCCACTTGTAGCCCCACTTGGACTCGGCGACGATCTGGAAGGGAAAGCCGCGCTCCGGCGGCAATACCACGTCGTTTATCTTGTAGGCCAGTAAGATGTCGTTATCGCGTACAAAATCGAGGGGCAGGGCGGAGGTATACCCGTCCTCGGCGTGAAAGACGACGGTGACGGCCCCATCCTCGACGCCCGCCTGGTCGATCAGACTCTCGATCAGGACCCCTTCCCACAGCATCGTCGCGTCCCAGCCTTCGACGCAGTACAGGGTGACCACCTTGCTGTACTGGTCGCGGTCGAGCACCTCGTCGTAGGTCAGAGAGAGGGGCTTTTCCACCAGCCCCGTGATCTCCAACTGGTAATCATCCAGCGAGATATGTTGGGGTCCCCGGATCGAGTTCTCGCGAAAGTCGTCGATGGACGACAGGTCCTCGCCCTCGTACTCGCGGATTTCGGTCGTTCCCAATTCTGTGGGACCGGCGCTCGGGCTGCAAGCCGTCAGCGCGACGCTGATTGGGAGCAGAATCAAAACTAGCGTGTTCTTTTTCATCTGTTTCTCCTTCTTCTTACACTTTTTTGTGCGCTCAGCCTGAGCCACACGGCGATGGTCACGTGCGCCAGCGTAAAGATCACGAGCGGAACGTCGGTGTAGTGGTGCCACCGGTGGGAGGAGGCCTTGTCCAAAAGCCCGAACGTCAGGCTGCCGACGACGCGGAATTGGCTGATGCCGTAGCCGGTGATCAGGGTAAATGCCAACAGGATCAGGGCTGCCCAGCCGCACCAGCGTCCAATCCTTCTGATATTGCGTTTGCTTCTGAACCATTCGAGCATCGTGTGTGTACTCCAATCGGTCTAGTTATTAGATGGAGATCGTCGGTCGAATCTTACCACGGCTGCATACCAAGATCGGCGTTTTTGCGCTAGATTTCCGTTAGAAATCAAAAAGCCCCTTGGTTGGGTACCAAGGGGCCGAGGGCTACCAGTGTGCCCGCGTCGTCAATCCAGGAATTCGACGACTTCGCCGCCGGGGATGCGCCGCATGCGCTGCGAGTTGACGTCGAGGAGCTTGCGGG
>CAZWPV010000692.1:0-1466 GCA_964635485.1 uncultured Anaerolineales bacterium | reverse complement strand
CCCTCTGGCACGCTGGCGATGAGCACGCTACGGTGCGCGCCCAGCCTGAAAGCCGCCGGGCAGATCAGGTTGCCCACGTTCTCGATGATGAGCAGGTCAAGCTCTTTTAGCGGAAGCTGCGGAAGCGCGCTCTGCAGCATCGCCGCATCCAGGTGGCACGCGCCGCCGGTGTTGATCTGGACAGACGGAATGCCCAGCGCAGCGATGCGGTCGGCGTCGATGGTGGAGGCGATGTCGCCATCGATCGCACCGATGCGCAGCCCGCCCTTCAGCGCCTCCACCGTGCGGGTGATGAGGCTGGTCTTGCCTGCACCGGGGGAGGCCATCATGTTGAGGGCGAACACGCCGGCCTCATCCAGCCGGGCGCGATTGGCGGCGGCCAACTGATCGTTGGCGCTCATGATCTGTTCTACCACAGGTACCTGTATAGTCATCTATTCCTCGACTTCTATGCTTTCCAGCCGGAAATCGTCGCCTCCGGCAGCTACGACGCGGCTCCCGCCGCAGGCCGGACAGTTGTAGCTCTTGCCGTCCATCGGGAAGACATGCCCGCAACTCAGGCAGCGCAGGCTGGCCGGGACGTGCTCAAAGTGCAGCTCAGAGTCTGCAGCGATGGTGTCCTGAGCGATCATGTCCCAATAGAACTGTACCGATTCACCGACCACGCCGCTCAGCTCCCCAATGACCAGGTTCAGCCGGGTGATGCGCTTGGCACCGGCTTGCTCGGCGTGGCGCAGCGCGATTTTCAGTATGCTCTCAGTGATCGATAGCTCGTGCATCGGCATAAAGCCCACCCCAGGGTTTGGCGTGGGTTGATGAGTGTCGCTGAACTGTACTATGCTGGTGCTTGAAGTGCAGGCTCAGCTATCGTGGAAAACATCTCTTCCAGAGTTTGCGATAGTTCGATTGAGACAAAATAGTCCTCTGGATACAAGTAATCATCGCCAGATTCGTCAACGACTCGGATGAGACGGTGCTCTGCGGCTTGGTCGTCCATCAGCACCTGATATATCTTTCGCAACTCCAGCGACGCCGCATAGCCTTCATTGTTGACGCAAACGGCAAAGCGTGTTTTCGAGTTGTCCTGTTTCATCATTATGTCCAGAAAATGCGTTTGATCTTGATTTCCTTCTTGCCGATGCCGTGTGCTTCGTACCAGTGTAGCTCTGCTTCACACACTGTGCCATCGGCCAGACGAATCATCGCAGCACCCTTGATTTTTCGCCACCGTCCTTGGCCGTATTGCTTGCGCAGCCGTGCAATCTCTCGAATTGAGGTGCCAACTGCGATGGTTTCGATTCGGTGATTTCGCCGATGATTTCGAATACCATTATACCTGATTCGCCCTCAGCGCGCAAGTATAAAATAGATGGGCGGCTAGTAAATTAGTGATCTGAGGTGGTCATCTTGCCGTATCTTCTCAATAAGTAGGGGAAGATGGGGGGTGTGAGGGCGGCGCAGCCGCC
>CAZWPV010000691.1:0-1494 GCA_964635485.1 uncultured Anaerolineales bacterium | reverse complement strand
CTTCCTCTCTCAGTCTAGTTTCTGAGTGAGGTATCGTCCCCTGCCCCGAATCCTCGTTTTTGCCCATGTCCGACACTGCTGAGCCCGTGGTGGCCCGATCCGATCCTGTGCGCCATTGGCGTACGCGCGCTTTCACTCGACCTGCTGCGCACGGTCGGCTCACCCGCTGCGCAAATCAGGCCCAAAAACCATCTGAAAACTCGCACAACCCAGGCTCCTGCGCCACCTCCCCCCACCTCTGGGCGTGCGAAGGCAGCACCCGCGCAGATCTGCGCCCTTGGGTTTTCGACCCGCTGCGAAAGCCCCCTGGAGAAAGCGTTGACATCTCGCCCTTTTCGTTGTATACTCCCTCACGCTCGGACGGGGCCCTACGGAATGCAAGTCGCGTAATATCGGGGATGCGGGCCCGGAACGTAAGCCGGCCAGCCCTCCAGGCCATCGGGGGCTGGCTTTTTGTCAAGGCGTGGGATGGATATTCGGGAACTCACCGACGAGATGAATCGCTTCGTGGAGGCGATGGGCTGGTATCAGGAGGATTCGCCGTGCGCGCAGACGCCGCGCAATATCGCCATTTCCCTTGCACTGGAGGCGGCGGAGGTGCTGGAGCATTTCCAGTGGGGGGAGGAGGCCGACGGCAACGCGTTGGCGGAGGAGTTGGCCGACGTGGCGCTCTATTTGCTGCAATTGGCCTATCTGACCGGCATTGACTTGGAGCAGGCGATCCTCGACAAGCTCGCGGTGAATTACAATCGGGACTGGGCGGAGGAGTGACAGGATGTGAAGATCCTCGCCGTCAGCGATCAGGTCGTCAAGAGCATCTACAGCGTGCACATTCGCGAGCGGTTCGGCGATGTGGACATGGTGCTCTCCTGCGGCGATTTACCGTATTCTTACCTGGAGTTTATCGCTTCGGTGTTGGACGTGCCGTGCTTTTTCGTGCACGGCAATCACGACCGGCCGGAGTATCAATCGGATGGGCGTGTGCTCGTCGAGCCGGGCGGATGGGTCAATCTGGACGGAAGGACCGTACGGGCCAAGGGCCTCATCCTGGCCGGCCTGGAGGGCTCAATCCGCTACAAGCCGAGAGGGGATTTCCAATACACAGAGGGGCAGATGGCGTCCAAGATCTGGCGTATGTCGCTCGCGTTATATGTGAACCGCCTGCGCTATGGTCGTTACCTGGATATCTTGGTCACGCACGCGCCGCCTTTAGGCATCCACGATGGCCAGGATTATTGCCATCGCGGTTTTGAGGTATTTCTCAGGTTTATGGTCCGTTTCCGGCCGCGTTATCTGCTCCACGGCCACAAGCACGTTTGCAAGCCAGAGGTCTGCGAGACACCCTATCGAGGCACCCAGGTCATCAACGTTTACCCGTTTCGCACGCTCGATCTCGACGACTTCAAGATGTATCTTCTCGATGAGTAGGGGGGAAGATGGGGGTGCGGGCGGCGAAGCCGCCCACACCCCCCTGCCCTCCGGTTTGTTGAGAAG
>CAZWPV010000690.1:0-1497 GCA_964635485.1 uncultured Anaerolineales bacterium | reverse complement strand
GGCAGGAGATGAACTGCGAGAAAGCTACCGCAAAGCCGAGACACTACCCCAAGTATGCATGAATTCCAAGGAGGTCTCCGACCTGATCATGCTGGCTATGGGCGCGTTCAGCCCTCTGGACGGCTTTATGACCCAGGAGGACTACCTGGGCGTCGTGCGCGATATGGAGATGAAGGACGGCACCCTCTGGCCAATCCCGATCACGCTTTCCATCTCCAGCGAGGAAAGCCAGGGCTTGAAGGAAGGCCAGCAAGTCGCTCTGGTAAATGATGAGAGCGGCGAGATCGTGGGATCGATGACCATCCAGGAGAAATACACCTACGACAGACAAGCAGAGGCCCTGGAAGTATTTCGCACGGACGATAGCGCACACCCCGGTGTCGAGCGCCTCCAAACGCAGGGGGAGGTCTACCTGGGCGGGCCGGCGGTGGCCTTCAGCGAGGGGAAGTATCCCGAGGTATTTCCCGAGTTCGCCCGGCCGGCCGAGACGCGCAAGATGTTCGAGGAGCGCGGCTGGAGCACCGTCGCCGCCTTCCAGACCCGCAACCCCATGCACCGCTCCCACGAATACCTGACCAAGATCGCCCTGGAGGTCAGTGACGGTGTATTCATCCACCCCATCGTCGGCAAGCTCAAGCCCGGCGACATCCCCGCCGACGTGCGCATGAAGTGTTACCGGGTCATGCTCGAGAATTACTTTCCAAAGGACCGCGTCATCCTGAAGGTGTACCCGATGGAGATGCGGTACGGCGGCCCCAAGGAGGCCATCCTCCACGCCATCATCCGCCAGAATTTCGGCTGCAGCCACATGATCATCGGTCGCGACCACGCGGGCGTGGGCAAGTACTATGGCGCTTTCGACGCCCAGCACATCTTTGACGAGCTCAAGCCCGGCGCTCTGCACATCGAGCCGCTAAAGCTCGACTGGACGTTCTGGTGCTACAAGTGCGGCGGGATGGCGTCCCTCAAGACGTGCCCCCACGAAAGAGAGGATCGCTGCCTCATCAGCGGCACCCAACTGAGAAAAATGCTCTCAGCAGGTGAGAAACCGCCGGCCGAGTTCAGCCGGCCGGAGATCTTGGACATCCTGATCGACTATTATAAAACCCGATCCCAGCCCGAATAGGAGAAGAGATGAGCGACACACTCAAGCAGATCGCAGAAAAGCTATACGACGGTAAAAACACCGAGGTAGCCGCGCTGACCCAGCAGGCCCTCGACGCAGGGCTGACGGCCGCCGAAATCCTCGACGGCGGGCTGGTGACGGGAATGGACCGGGTCGGCGCGGATTTCAAGAACGGCGATCTGTTCGTGCCCGAGGTGCTCATCGCCGCCCGCGCCATGCACGCCGGCATGGCCATCCTGCGCCCCCTGCTGTCCGAAAGCGACGCCGTCAGCGCGGGCAAGTATCTCATCGGCACCGCCAAAGGCGATCTGCACGACATCGGCAAGAACCTGGTCAAGATGATGCTGGAAGGCGCTGGCTTTGAGACGGTT
>CAZWPV010000689.1:0-1501 GCA_964635485.1 uncultured Anaerolineales bacterium | reverse complement strand
AACCCACCCATCCCCATCCGCTCAGCCACGCCGGAGAACAGCCAACGCCGCAACGGGCCGGACTGGGGATCGCTCGTCCAGCCGGGCGTGGGATCGAAGGGCGCCCAGCCGTGTTCGGGGAAATAGACCTCCACCCAGGCGTGGGCGTCCTTGGCCCGTACCTCGTAAAAACCGGTGATGGGATTGTGCGTGCCGCTGCCATAGCCCGCCGCCAGCCGGGCGGGCACGCCCAAACTGCGCAGCATGACGATCATCGCCGAGGTGTAATGTTCGCACACTCCCTCCTGGTCGACGAACAGGAACTGATCGACGGCGTCGGCGTCCTGCGCATGCGGGGGCGGGAACTGATTGTAAGGGTACGTCTCCCGCAGGTGATCGCGCAGCGCCACGGCCTTATCGTACGCCGTCGGCATATCGCGCGTCAGATCGCGCGCCAACTCCCGCGTGCGGCCGGTGACCGTATCCGGCAGTTGCAGGTACGTGTCGACGATGTCGGCCGGGTAGTCCGTCCCGGCGGCCCGCAGCGCCTCAGGGTCAAAATTCTGGCGGATCGACCAGACCGAGTAGGCAACGTCCGGCCGCAGTTCCTGAGGGGCGCGAATGCCGCCGGTGAAATCCATCGAGACGCTGTCGGCGGGGAATATCATGTCGGTGGGCTTGCCCCCGGTAAACACCAGGTTGGGCATCCGCCGCGCGATGTAATAGGTCTGCACGAAGTAATCGCCTGAGGGAAAAGGGTAGATGAACCTGAAATAATAGGTGCCCGCAGGCTCGATAGGCTTTAGATCTTGCTGCGACTGCATCCAGTGCCGCCCGTCGTAGTGATCGAAGGCGTGGCTGCGCCAGTAGCTCCACACCGGGCTGCGCACATACATCATCGTCGTATCATTCAGGCCGCCGCGATACCCCAGGTCCAACTGGCTGTCAAAGCCATAGTAGTAATCGCTCGACTCGTCCGACCAACCATCGATCTGCAACACCGGCACCGCCGGGTTGATGATCTCCGAGGGAGGCTGGCCCCTCATCGGCACACGGATCGTCAGCAGTGGCGCGATGGGCACGCCGGTGAAGCGGGGATAAAACAAGAAGATAAAGACGCCGGCGAGGATGAGAACGAGCGCGAAACGCGAGGCGTAAAACGCAATGCGGAGAGCGTGAGACGTGATACGTGAGGCGCTTTCCGAGATGGGCTTGTACTTGACGACGATGGGATTGCTGTGCCTGCCGTCCTCGGAATCAGCCCGCCACAGGAACGCCAGTAGCACACCGAAATAGGCCAGCAGGAATCCGCCAAAGACGAGATCGCGGCTCAGCGTGCAGGCAGCGTACAGGTTGATCAGCCCCATCCCCATGGCGGAGTAGAGATTGAGCCGTTTGAACAGCTCCCAGCTCACGACCGCCATGGCCAGCATCGCCAACTGGGCCTGAGGATGTGGCCAGGCATTGACGATGCCCAAGTAGGCCCAGCCAAACGTCAGGTGAAACAGCACGAAAATCACGA
>CAZWPV010000688.1:0-1505 GCA_964635485.1 uncultured Anaerolineales bacterium | reverse complement strand
TTCGCCCGGCGGTGCGCGGTTCGGCCATGTCACCTCGCGATCACCCTCACGGTGGTGGCGAGGGCCGGTCTCCCATCGGTATGCCGAGTCCCAAGTCGCCTTGGGGCAAGAAGACGTTGGGAAAGCAGACGCGGCGTAACAAGTCCACCGATAAGTACATTGTGCGTCGGCGCGGCAAGCGGCGGCGGTAAGTCTGAGCGTTGATTGGGAGTATTGTGATGTCACGATCACCTTTAAAGCGACCTATACCATACGTAGATCCCAAGTTGCTGCGGAAGATTGAGCGGATGAATCAAACCGGCGAGAAGCGATTGGTTCGCACCTGGTCGCGCGCTTCGACGATCTTTCCGCACATGATTGGGCATACCATCGCCGTTCACGATGGCCGGCGGCATGTGCCGATTTACATCACGGAGGAGATGGTGGGGCACAAGCTGGGTGAATTTGCACCCACCCGTACTTTCCGCGGGCACATCGTCCGGGAGAGAAAAAGCCGGGTACGGCAGGTTTGAGGGGTTAGGTAACTATGACTCAGGTTTTGGCCCAAGCGAAACACGTGCCGATGCCGGTGCGTAAGGTGCGGCGCGTGATTGACCATGTGCGTGGACTGAACGCTGACGAGGCACTCGACCTGTTGCACTTTTTGCCTCACGCAGCTGCAGATCCTGTAGGAAAGGTGATCCGCTCTGCCATCGCGAATGCAGAGCAGAATTTCGAGATACCGCGGGACGAGTTGTACATAGCCAGTATCGTGGCCGACGAAGGGCCGGGCTTGTTGCCTGGAAAAGGATGGCGGCGGCGCTTCGGTGGGCGGGGTCGCATGCGACCGATTCGTAAGCGTTCTTCTCATATCACAGTGATACTTGAAGTGCGGGAGACGGAAGAGTAACGCAAGGAGGCTTGGCTTGGGACGTAAAGTTCACCCGTATGGTTTTAGGCTTGGCGTGATCCGTGACTGGAAGGCGCGTTGGTACGCGGAGGGCGAGGAGTACGCTAACCTGTTGCACGAGGACTTGAAGATTCGCCGTCATATCGCAGAGACCAGCGGGCGGGCTGGCATATCCAGTGTCGAGATCGAGCGGTCGCCGAATCAGGTTTCGGTGACGATTTGGACGGCCAGGCCGGGCATTGTCATCGGTCGTAAGGGCGCTGCGGTCAAGATTTTACGCAGTGAGCTGGAGGCTCTGACGGGCAAGAATGTTTCTGTGGACGTGCAGGAGATCACGCAGCCTGAGCTGGATGCCAAGCTGGTGGCGGAGAACATCATTTCGCAGTTGGAGAGGCGTATTTCCCACAGCCGGGCGATGAAGCGAGCTGTCCAGGGAGCTATACGGGCTGGGGCCCAGGGTGTGATGGTGAGGTGCGCCGGCCGTTTGCACGGGGCCGAGATGGCGCGCTCGCAGTCGGTGCGTGAAGGACAGGTGCCTCGACACACGTTGCGCGCTGATATCGACTACGCTCAGGAAGAGGCGCGCACGACCTATGGTCGCATTGGGGTCAAGGTG
>CAZWPV010000687.1:0-1507 GCA_964635485.1 uncultured Anaerolineales bacterium | reverse complement strand
CACAAACGATTAATTTGTCTTGATAAGACATGCGATATCCTCCTCAAGATTCTTCGTCCAATTCTACCGATGGCCGGGGCACGAAAGCATCTACGATGAAATCTCGCCCGCGCAGGGCGATGACCTCCTGGCCCTGCGTGGCGCGTCCCATGCGGGGCGCGTTCTTGGCCCGCAGAGTCTTGGCCGCGCCCTTGCTGGTGATCAGCACCACCGGGTCGTTCGATTGCACCACGCACGCACCGGCCAGCTTTACGCCAGCGCTGAAGCGAGCGGTGATCACGCCCTGCCCGTAACGGCTCTGGGTGGGATACTCGGCCAGCGACGTGCGCTTGGCCCGTCCATCCTCGGCGATCACGAACAGGTCGGAGCGAGAGCGGCTGATGGCCATGTCCACGACGCGATCCTTTTCGCCGCCCAGCTTGACCCCCATCACGCCGCCGGCAGGCAGCCCCATTGGTCGCACCTCGTCCTCTTCGAAGCGGATGGCCTTGCCCTCGGCGGTGATCAGCAGAACCTCGTCCTCGCCCCTCGTGATCGCCGCCCAGCCAAGCGCGTCCTTGTCCTCGACGCCGATGACGACGAACGGCTCGCCGCTCACGCCGGGCAGGTCGGTCAGCGCCACCCGCTTGACGCTGCCCTGTTGCGTGGCGAGTAGCAGGAACCCTTCTTCCAACGAGGGAGGAAGCGCCAGCGCGGCCACGACGGTATCGCGGCGCGTCAGTGGGGTCAGATCGGCGTAGTGGGAACCCTCCCCCTCCCAGGCCACGCCCTCCGGCAACTGGTGGATGGGGTAGGCGGCGGCTTTGCCATTGTCGGCAAAGAGGTAGAGCGTGTCGCGGGTGGATGCAGTCATCACGGCGACCGGCGTGTCCTTGGGCCGCGAGAGCACCCGTGGCGCCGAGCCCTCATCGGGCACGCGGGCCACCAGCCCGCCGCTGCTCACCGCCACCCACACGCGCTCGTCGGGGACCAGGTCGCTGGCGGTGAGCTGGGCCTTGCCGGCACCCACCACCTGCGTGCGGCGCGGGTCGGCGTACTTTTCTTTGACCGCTGCCAATTCGTCGCGCACGACGCCGCGAATCTTTTTCGGGCTTTTGAGCAACGCCGTGAAGTGCTTGATCAGGTGCTGCTTTTCCTTGTACTCGTCCTGGATTTTTTTCTGCTCTAGGGCGGCCAGCCGCTTGAGCGGCATATCGAGGATCGCCTGGGCCTGCGCCTCGCTGAGCTTGAACTTGCGTCGCAGGTTATTGTGCGCGCTGCTGGTGGTGCGGGAGCGGCGGATGGTGTCGATCACCTCGTCCAGGTTGTCGAGGGCGGTGAGCAGCCCCTCCAGGATGTGGGCGCGCTCCTTGGCGCGGGCCAGCTCGTACTGGCTGCGGCGGGTGACGATGACCTGCCGGTGCTCCAGGTAGGTCACCAGCGCCTTTTTCAGCGTCAGCAGGCGCGGCTCGCCGTCGACCAGCGCCAGCATGATCAGGCTGAAGGTGGATTCCATCGGCGTGTGCTT
>CAZWPV010000686.1:0-1507 GCA_964635485.1 uncultured Anaerolineales bacterium | reverse complement strand
CGTGCAGTCTGCCATCCGGCCCTCTTCTGAAGGTGTGGACTTCGGGTCCACGCTGGGTATCCAGGGTTTCGGTCTGCCAATCGTCGCTTCCAGACCGATAGGCATAATAGACGCCATACACACTGTCCCCCCTATCGGCCAGTGCAGAGAGTGAGTACAAGACGTGAATCGTGCCCGCTTGATCTACGATGACGCCATTGGTTTCTCCCATTTTTATTGCTCTATATACAGGGGATCCCTGGTAGCCGCAGATGCAGGATAGATTTATCACGCCTATTGACATGATCACCAAAAACCATGTGCTCTTTGTGAGATTTCCTATCCGAGTTTTGAGTCGTAGTAGCAATGATTTTAACTGCATAATTCGCCCCTCCAATGGCAAAAGTGATGATCTTTGCTTTACTCCCCGTCCACTAATCACTTGCTTACTTGCTTCTCCATTCACTCACCGGCCTCGTTGCCGTCCCGTTCCTTGGACAGGCTGCGCAGCCGGAGGATCGAGCCGCACTCCATCCCGTCGGGGGTGGACCAAAACGACGGCGCACCCGTCCCACGGACGAAGTGTGCCGTCTGCACGCCGTTCAATCTATTGTCGATCTTGTCTGTTGCCACCATCTTGCCCATGCCCTTTCGCTACTGATCCTTAACCGGATTTATCTTAGCACATTTCTCCAGCTGGGGCAAGGGGGTAAATCTAGCATTCACCGCCAGCTTGCCAGCACAGCCTGGATGTGCTATGCTTTTGTAAGTGGGGTCTGTTTGTAGCAGGCGATTTATCGTTGTAGCAGCGCGCTAAAGAACGAAATCAGCTATCACTGTCAGTTGATTGCCGAGCGCAATATGACAAGCGGGACCCTCAGGCTTTCGGAGGTTGAATTGCAGTTGAGCCGGACCCTGCACAAGCCGCTGGACTATGTGCGTCCGGCCAAAGTAGCCAGGGGATTGCTTGCCAAGTACTACAACACCTGGGGAGAAGCGGAGGAGACGACGTGACAAACAAAAACGGAAGCAAAGCTGTGCGAGTCGTTCGCTGGCTTGCAAGAATCTCGGCCGGGCTCGCGGTCGCCTTGATCCTCCTCATCTTTATCGGGGAAGGTCTTGCTGAGGGGTTCGAACCTATGCTGCACCTGTCGACCCGCGAAGCCGCAATGATGGTCGCATTCGTTGCCGTGTGGCTGGGACTGGTACTGGGCTGGAGGTGGGAATTGTACGGCGGGTTGCTTACGATCTGTGGGGCGGCAGCCTTTTACCTGCTGGATTATGCGTTCTCGGGCACATTCCCCAGGGGCCCCTTCTTCCTGATCCTTGCGTCTCCAAGTCTGTTGTTCCTTTATTGCGGGCTGCAAACCCGGAAAAAAAACGGGGGCGGAGAACACTAGCCGGTGAGAGAGTCACACCTAGCAAGATTCCGACCGGCAGTAGGTCGGAGTATAACAACGGCGATAGTGGGCGACCAGCAATTCCCGTTTTGGAAGCTGACTTGAAATCTGCAGCAGTTGGGCTATAG
>CAZWPV010000685.1:0-1524 GCA_964635485.1 uncultured Anaerolineales bacterium | reverse complement strand
GAAAGAGATGTGGTCCACGGCCTTGATCTCTTCATAGTCGGTCGAAAAGAGGTTGTGGATCGCACCAATTATGCCGGGTTTCCGTTTCAGCGTGCGGAAGGTCTTGCTGAGGTCGGTCACCCGGATGATGGGTGTGGTTGGTGTCGTCCCTGCTGGAGACGAGTTCATGGTGTTTGCCTCCTTTGCAGTTGTGATCCTGTCATTCCGAGCCTGCCCTGAGCGTAGCCGAAGGGCGGAGGCGGCGCAGCCGCCGGAGTCGAGGAATCTCTTGTGTCCGAATGGTGAGATCCTTCGACTCGGAGCGCTTTGCGCTCCTCGCTCAGGATGACTGATTGACTAATGGTACTTTGTCAGCTCACCCTGACCAGCTTACGGAAGCAGCGCGCCATCCTGGGCGGATCGAGCCGGCTGCCGTAGGCGCTCCAGGCGACCTCGCCCACGTAGATGTCGCCGCGCGAATCGACGGCCAGGCCGTGCGGCGTGGTGAACTGCCCCGGCCCCTCGCCAGGGCGGGTGTCTCCCAGCCGCGCCAGGCGGTGGCCGGTCAGGTCGTGGATGGTGACGCAGGCGCCCAGATTGGGATAGTCGGCGTTGACGCTCAGGTGGGTGAGCAGTTGGCCAATGTAGACCGTTTCCCCATCGATGTGCAGGCCGCAGGGCCGGTGCAGGTTGTTCCACTGGGTGAGGTAGGTGCCCCGCTCGTCGAAAACCTGCACGCGGTGACTCTCGCGGTCGGCGATGTATACGCGGCCCTCTGCGTCGATGGCGACGCTGTGCACCAGGTTGAACTGGCCAGGGTCGGTGCCGTGCGAGCCCCAGGAGAACAGGTGCTCGCCTGCGGGCGAGTAGACGTGCACGCGTGCGTTGCCGTAGCCGTCGGCGATGTACAGGTTGCCGTTAGGATGGAAGGCGACCTTGGTGGGCTGGTTGAAGGGCTTGCCGCTGAGACGCGGCGCGGGCTGGCCGGGCGTGCCGATGGTCGCCAGCACCTGGCCGTCCAGGCTGCACTTGTAGATGCAGTGGGCGCCGTCATCCGCGCAGTAGAGCGCGCCATCGGGGCCAAGGGTGATGCCGTGAGGGCGGACAAAGACCCCTTCTCCCCACGACGTGACGAACGAGCCGTCCGGCTCGAAAACAACCAGCGGATGATCGCCTCGGTTGAACACGTAGACGCGATCCTGCGCGTCCACTGCCACGTCGGGTACGTCCTTGAAGCGCCAGCCTGTGGGCAGCTTGGCCCAGTCCGCCAGTTCCTCGTAGACGTAATTCCCGCTCCCAAGTCTCACTGCCATATCTGCTCCCTGTTACGAAACCAAATTCCGCTGCTCTGTGGCAGCCCGGCTATTATGCCATAGAAGGGGAGCCAGGGCAACCAGCGGGTTTTGCTCAGATTGCCGCTTTGGATAGCGTATCCTTTCCTCGGGAAGTTCAGAATGCTCCTCAGCGCAGAAGATTTTGTTAAAGGGGGTTGGGGGGGGGGGCGGGGCGCCCCCCCCCCCCCCCCCACGGCCGAGGGGTCGGAGA
>CAZWPV010000684.1:0-1525 GCA_964635485.1 uncultured Anaerolineales bacterium | reverse complement strand
GTCGCCCAGTAACCTTAAAATTGGCGGATTTTCCCCTATATGTGAGGGTTCTGCCTGCTATTATCCCCTACATATGTGGGGCGATTGGCGGGGTTGGGGGGCTTGGACCACTTGCCCGTCTGCCTCTCAGCGCGATCTCATACAAGACTTAAGGCAATTGCATTTGGATCAATAACCAGTTTATTACCGTCATTCTGAGGAGCGAAGCGACGAAGAATCTCGTGATGTTGACTAAAGGCGAGATTCTTCGCTCCCTATGGTCGCTCAGAATGACAGATTCGTAAGGCGTCAAGCCAAATGCGATTGCCCTATACAAGACTTGCGCGCATCTGGGTTGTGTGATAGACTGGACCGCAATGAAACTTGAAGGAGCGATCGCGATACTGTATCACCGCCGTACCTGAGGAGCGGCCTTGGGCGCCGGTTGGCGTCCACAGGCCTGCCCTGAGGCGGACCCAAGGTCCAAAGCCGAAGGGCCAGTTTGCACATACCAGGGGGCGGTGACGTGACCGCGCCCTGAGTTCGGACATAGTTTCCCTGCGTTGGGTGACTTGCCGCCGCTGGTGTGTGCAGTGGCGGTTTTTCGTTGCCCAAATGCGTGACCTGCGGTTGAACCGGGGATGCGCTTGGGAATCATATCCTGTAGAGGTGGACTATGTCTGAAAAGCTGACCCGTTTCTTTGCCTCGCGGCTTGGCATCGTGCTGGCCGGGGCCATCATCGGCGTCCTGGCGGCGCTGCTGCAGTACGCAGGCAACCCGCCTAACATGGGCATCTGCGTGGCCTGTTTTGAGCGGGATATCGCAGGTGCCTTGGGGCTGCACCGTGCCGCCGTCGTCCAGTACATCCGGCCAGAGATCGTCGGGTTCGTGCTGGGCGCCACTATCGCGGCGCTGCTGTTCCGCGAGTTCAAGGCCCGCGCCGGCTCCGCTCCCATCGTGCGCTTTGTGCTGGGCGTGTTCGCCATGATCGGCGCGCTGGCCTTCCTGGGCTGCCCCTGGCGGGCGCTGCTGCGCCTCTCGGCCGGCGACCTCAACGCCGTGGTGGGCCTGATCGGCCTGGCTGTCGGCATCTTAATCGGGGTGCATTTCCTCAAGGCTGGCTACAACCTGGGCCGCTCGCACAACACGTACGTCGCCGTCGGCTGGATCATGCCGGTGATGATGGTTGGGCTGCTCCTCTTGCTCGTCTTCCGCGTCAAGGTGGGCGATACCGGCGCCCTCTTTTTCAGCGAGAGCGGTCCCGGCTCGCAATATGCCTTCTGGCTTATCTCCCTGGGGGCGGGACTGGCGATCGGCTTCCTGGCCCAGCGCACGCGCTTTTGCACCATGGGAAGCATCCGCGACGTGCTCCTGATGGGTGATACGCACCTCATCAGTGGCCTGGGCGCGCTGGTGGTGGTGGCCGTGGTCACCAACCTGATCCTGGGACAGTTCGGCACCCCCGCGTTCTTCGGACAGCCGGTGGCTCACAGCCAGCACGTGTGGAATTTCCTCGGCATGGCGCTGGCCGGGCTGGCTTTTGCG
>CAZWPV010000683.1:0-1537 GCA_964635485.1 uncultured Anaerolineales bacterium | reverse complement strand
CGGATCTGGTGCTGATGGACATCAATATGCCCAACAGCGATGGATTCGAGGCCACCCGGCACATTAAGACCAAGATGCCAAATGTGCGAGTCGTGATGCTTACCGTCTCGGAGGACACGAACGATCTAAAAGCCGCCATTCAGTGTGGAGCGGATGGATACCTGCTCAAGGACCTGTCCCCGGAAACGCTGTTCCAGCAGTTGCGCGGACTGGCATCGGGAGAAGCCCCAATATCCCGGGCGATGACGGGCAAGCTGTTCGATCAACTAGCACAGAAAAGCCAGCCGGTTGCCCAACCGACGACGACGGGTAAGCTCTCTAAACGCGAGACCCAAGTACTTGCGCTGGTTGCCAGTGGTTACTCAAACCAAGAGATTGCCGACGAACTAAGCATTGCCCACAACACGGTGAAGAATCACCTGCGCAGTATCCTTTCCAAACTAGACGTCAAAAACCGGGCCCAGGCAGCGGCCTATGCAGTGAGCCACGGGCTGGTGTCCCTACCAGAGCAGGCCAAGAGAGTCGAGGAATAGCTCAAAAGGGCCACCTGGGCGTCCCATATAGCCCAATAGAACTATAGACGAACCGGCACAATCAGGGTATAATTTTGACTGTTAACTCCAACTGCCGGTTTCGTTAATGAATCCCACGCGCGTTTTCATTCTCGCCAGCCAAACGCTCTTTGCCGAAGGCGTACAGAGCCTTCTCTCCGAGCAACCGGGTATTGAGGTCGTCGGAGTTGCTTCCTGCAGCCCCGGCAACGGTGGCGGCCCCGACCCCAACGTATTCAAGCACATACAGGCCGCCGATCCGGACGTCGTGATCGTCGAAGCCACCGGCGGGGAAAAGGGCCACTTGGTGGCCCAGGTGTTGGAGTGTGCCCTCAGCGCCAAGGTCATCGGGCTGACGCTGGAGGATAACCGCATCTACACCTATTACCAGGAGATGAAGCAGGGACGTAGCGTGGAGGATTTGGTCGACGCGATCCGTGCGCCAGCAGAATGGGACAGCCGCAGCGTTAAAGAGCTGCGGCTGTTTATCTTGTATCAAGGCCACTACGGACAGCGCATTTTGGATAACGTGCGCCGCTTTGCACCCAAGCCCTGGAAGGTGGAGGCATGGCGACCACCTGCCGCCCTGCCGCAGGTGGTGGACGATCCACAAGAGTTCCTGCCTTTGCACCTGCCAACAGTAGACCTGATCCTATCTTTGGGTGAAAATCCCAGCGCAGCGCAACTTCTGCCCGGTGTCGTCGAGCGCACGGGCGCACAGGCCGCCGTCGCCCCGATCGACAATGCGGATTGGCTCCCCGATGGATTGGCCCGCCAATTGAGCAACCAGTTGACAATTATGGACGTCGTCGCCGTTTTCCCCAAGCCCTTTTGCTCCCTCATCGAAGATAGCTACAATGTACGCGAGTACGAAGTCTCGTTCGACAGTCCCTGGATCGCCGAGTTCGCCCGCCACTTTGGCCGACCTGCGTTCAGAATCGAGTGTACCAATAGAACCATCGCCAAGGCCAAGATAAAACGGGACA
>CAZWPV010000682.1:0-1537 GCA_964635485.1 uncultured Anaerolineales bacterium | reverse complement strand
GGGCAAGGCGGCAGCCCGACGGGTCCTACAAGCTCACCGGCGCCGCGCAGGATGAGCTCAGCCCCATCACAGCTATCGAAGTGAGCCGCAACTCGGACGACTGGCAGCCGGTCTTCCCCGCCGACGGCGCTACCGTCACCGTCGGCCAGCAGGTGCTCATCCAGTCCTCCGCCTCCGACGAGAAGGGCATCGCCCGCGTCGACCTGATCGTCGATTCGGTCGTCGTCCGCGCCGACCCTCCTGCCGAGGGTACGCCCAGGGTTTTTGCCATCGCCCAGCCCTGGTTCCCCGAGACCCCCGGCGTCGCCGTCGTGCAGGTCATCGCCTACAACGTCGAAAATCAGCCCTCCCCGCCTGCTTCCATCACTCTGAACGTCGTCGAGGGCGCGGCCCAGGCCACGCCCTCGGTGGTTCCTCCCACCTCGACGCCCGTGCCCGACGTGACTGCAGAGGGCGGCTGCACGCTCAACGCCTCCTTCGTCGCTGATCTCACGATCCCTGACAACAGCGTGCTTCAACCCGGCGTCAGCTTTGTCAAATCGTGGCGCATACTCAACTCGGGTACCTGCGACTGGGGTGCGGGCTTCACACTCGTGTTCGTGGGCGGCAGCCAACTCGGGGCTCCGGCCTCTGTCACCGTTCCGCCGACTGCTTCTGGCGGCATGGCCGACGTCTCGCTGCCCATGGTCGCGCCCGCCACGCCGGGCACCTACAAGGGCAACTGGCGGGTGCAGTCAAGCGATGGGCAGGTCTTTGGCAGTACCTTCTGGGTCCTCATCGTCGTGCCGGCGCCGGTCACCGATACGCCTGTGGCGACGAGCACGCCCACGCCTACACTGACCCCTGAGCTGACCGCAACTCCCGAGCCGACGGCCACCGAGGTACCGCCGGCCGCACCCAGTAATCTAGTCATGAGCACTCTCCCCAGCGGGTTTGTCAGCCTGGTATGGGTGGACAACGCAACCGACGAGGACGGCTACCACGTCCTGGCCGATGGCGCGATCATGCACACGCAAGGGGCGAACACAACCGGGTGGGGATTTATGTATTCGGACTACGCCGGCGTCTGGTGTGACAAGACGGTGGACATCACCGTGGTAGCCTACAGGGGCAGCGTGTGGTCCGATCCGAGCAACGCGGTGCAATACGCCGGTCCGCCCTGTCCGCCGCCAGTCGTGGTGCAGGGAACCGGGTTGACCCTGGCCCTGGGTCAGTGCGTAGACCTGGCCGGCGGGGGAGTCGAACCGCTCAGCCTAGGTTCGGCGCTGCTGTGGCAAAAGCCCGGCGGCACCCTGTATTTCCGTGCGGTGAACGAGACCAGTTGGGCCAGCGTGGGGGTGGGGGGCGGCGTGCCCAGCTACGCAGGCTGCTCGTCTACTCCCAGGAATGCCACGGGCGGCATGTCGGTCCCCACGTTGCAGGCAGGTATGCGCCTGTGCATCGATACCACGGATGGAAATCTGGCCGGCCTGCGCGTGGACGAGGTCCAGCCCGACGAGGATCTGGTCATCTCCTTCGTCACCTGGGAGGGGCCGTA
>CAZWPV010000681.1:0-1543 GCA_964635485.1 uncultured Anaerolineales bacterium | reverse complement strand
CATCCGAGGGGCTGCCGCTGAGCGTGTACGTCAACCTGCCCTCCTGCGTCCCGGCTACGACGATGGGCACCGCCGGAGCCAACCTGGAGGCCGAGGACCTGGCCGCCCTGGCCGATCTTCCCCGCGTCATCGGCCTGGCCGAGTTTATGAACGTGCCCGGCGCAGTGCTGGGTCTGCCCAACGCCCTTGAAAAGCTTTTAGCTTTTCAAGGGCGCGTGATCGACGGCCACGCCCCCGGCGTGAGCGGCAAGTGGCTGCAGGCCTACGTGGGCGCCGGCCCCGGCTCCGATCACGAGTGCACGACGCCCGACGAGATGCTGGAAAAGCTGCGCCTGGGGATGTATGTGTTCGTCCGCGAATCGACCGCCGCCCAGAACCTGCGCGCGCTGCTGCCCGCCGTCACCCCGCAGAACAGCCGCCGCTGCGCCTTTTGCAGCGACGACCGCCACCCGGCGGACCTGCTCGACGAGGGGCATCTGGATCACATGGTGCGCCTGGCCGTCGCCAAGGGGATCGACCCCATCACCGCCATTCAGATGGCCACCCTCAACGCTGCCGAGTGGTTCCGCCTGCGCGACCGGGGCGCTATCGCGCCGGGAAAGCGGGCCGACCTGATCGTCTTCTCCAATCTGAAAGATTTCCGCGCCGAGATGGTCTATGCCGGTGGAAGGCTGGTCGCCCAGGATGGCGCTCTCACCGGCGTCTGGCCTATGCTCGATGTAGATGATTCCGCCGTATGTGGCACCGTGCACGTGGATTGGAATCAGCTCAGCCTCGCCATCCCCGCCGAGGGAAGGCGGGTGCGCGTGATCGGCGTCGTGCCCGACCAGGTCGTCACCGAGCACCTGATCGAGACGCCGACCATCGTCGATGGCCTGGTTATCGCCGACGTTGAGCGCGACCTGCTCAAGCTGGCCGTGATCGAGCGCCACCGGGGGACCGGCAACGTGGGACTGGGCCTCGTGCGCGGTATGGGCCTCAAGCGTGGGGCACTCGCCGGAAGCGTGGGCCACGACGCCCACAACCTCACCGTCGCCGGGTGCGACGACGTCTCGATGACGACCGCCGCCCGCGCCGTGGGCGAGATGGGCGGCGGGCTGGTGGCCGCCGCGGGCGACGAGGTGCTGGCCACCGTGCCGCTGCCCATCGGGGGACTGATGTCCGACCGGCCGGTGGAGACCGTGCGGGAGCAGATGGATGCGCTGGTGGCGGCAGCCCACGAGCTCGGCTCGCCGCTGCACGACCCCTTCATGACGCTGGGCTTTCTGGCGCTGGAGGTGATCCCATCGCTCAAGCTGACCGATCAGGGCCTGGTGGACGTAGAGAAATTCGACTTTGTGCCATTGTGGGTTGAGTAGCGGATGAAGGAGAAAGGTGACGGCAGACCCACCGACCTGCGCGCCCAGCGGCGCCGCGAGCAGCGCCGCCTCTTTTGGATCGTCGCCGCTTTCCTCGTCGTCGTCGGCTCGGTCGCCATCGGCGTGGCCTACGGGCCGAGCGCCGTGCCGCTGGGCCTGACGTGCCTCGCCGTCGGCGCGGGCGC
>CAZWPV010000680.1:0-1551 GCA_964635485.1 uncultured Anaerolineales bacterium | reverse complement strand
GATGATACATCGTCTTGAACAAGGGAGGCAGCAATGAGCGGAGACCTAACCGGAACACACGCCGAGGCCCTGCGAGGCCGCAAAGAGACAATCGCCAGCCGCTGGTACGACGCCATCGCGCCATCCATCGCAGACCCGGATGTACCGGCGGCTAAATCACAACTGGCCGAATGGACGAATCTTGTCATCACCCTCCTGCTCTCGGAACCACTCAATCGAGAGATAGCCCGCGCCATCGGGGAATCCCTCGCCCGCGATGTTTCTCCCAAGCCATCGACCCTGGGCAAAACACAGGAGACACTCGCACAGCAGATCGTCGAAGGCCTCCCCGCCGAGCAAACTGCCGCACTGCTCCCCGGTCTGGCCGAACTGCTCGGCGAGGTGGCGACTGGATTCGTCCAGGAAAAAGACAGGCTCACCCAGTCTATGAGAAGAAAATTCCTGTCCACCACCTCCCACGACATACGTTCCCCGCTCAATGCGATCATCGGCTTCTCGCGCATCATCATGAAAGGCGTGGACGGCCCCGTCACCGATCTCCAATCCCAAGACCTGACGACCGTTTACACCAGCGGGCAAAACTTGCTCAAGATGATCGACGACGTCTTTAATATCGAAAAAGTCGAGGCGGGCAGCATCGAGATTGATGCCAAGACGTTCAAATTGGAGGACTTGATCGACGGCATCGTCGCCGACATCCAGCCATTGATCAACGAATACGGAAACGCGCTGGAGGTGCGACGCGCCGACGCTCCCGACGAGGTGCACTCCGATCCGGCCAAGATAAAACAAATTCTGACGAACCTCCTCGGCTACGCAGCCAAGTTCACCCGCCAGGACACCGTCGCGCTCGATGTCTCCCTCGCCGCCACCGAAGGCGCCGACTGGATTCGGTTCCAGGTCTCCAACACCGGCCTGGGTATGACGCTGGCGCAGATCAAGAGATTCACCCAAGCCAGTAGCACGAGCACGCTGCAATACGACGACATAAGTCTGATGGTCAGCCAGCGCCTGTGCCAGCTACTGGGCGGCGAACTCAGGATTGAGAGCGAGGCTGGCAAAGGCGTCACGTTCACCATCGACTTGCCCGTCAGGCGACCAGGCACCTGATCTCCGAGCGCTAGATTCAAAAAGGACGCGTGACGAAAGGCGATGGTCGTTCGTCACACGTCCTTCGTATGTTCCGGTGAGGGAGGTACGCGGGTGAGACACAACCTGTTCGAACCAACAACCTTTTGACAGGAGTAACGACATGAAACAATATCGCGTTGAACCGGACAGCAAGGTCAATCTGAGCAAGTGGGACCCTAACGAAAAGGTGTCGTTTGAAGGCGGCAAGAAAGCGGGCAAAAAAGCACTCCTGGCCCTCAACGATCGACTCGAGGCGCTGCAAGAGATGCTCTATGCAGAGCGCAAGCACAGGGTG
The DNA here is from genome assembly GCA_964635485.1 of uncultured Anaerolineales bacterium. Classification (GTDB taxonomy): domain Bacteria; phylum Chloroflexota; class Anaerolineae; order B4-G1; family B4-G1; genus JAFGED01. The sequence continues at coordinate 125 of CAZWPV010000680.1, read as the reverse complement.
CTCGTCGTGCTGCAGGCGATGGACACCGGCGGCAAGGATGGCACCATCCGTCACGTCTTTGAGGGGGTCAACCCCATGCGCGTCAAGCTAAGAGATAGCAGGGTGACAAGGGACTTGCAATCCGT
>CAZWPV010000679.1:467-1555 GCA_964635485.1 uncultured Anaerolineales bacterium | reverse complement strand
GACCGTCCGTATCACTGCCCTACGTGTGGGAGGGTGGCCACGTGGACCCACAAAGACAGCAAAAGGACTGAGACTGTGACACCCGTCTATTCCGAGTCGCTGGACGCCAGCCTTGGCAAATGCAAGACCCGCTGCGAGGGCTGCTGCGGTCCGCTCTTCCAGGATTGCCGGGTAGATCACAGGGGCAAACCGCGCATTCCTGGCGCGCCTCCAGGCTTCTGGGATGTGGAAACCTACAAAGCCGGCACGAATGGGAGATGTGACCGCGTGAGGTATCCCGTCGCCGAGTACATCTGGCGGCGCTGGCGCGACCTATTCGATGTCTGCATCTGGGATGAGGTGCACGATGCCAATGGCGACCCGCACAAGGACATCGCGGCGGCGTACAGGTATCTCACCGGATCGGCGCGGCTTGGGTGGGTGGAGGCCACGGCATCGAACTTCAACGGCTATGCCGAGGATCTGTTTCATCGTCTGCGCCACGTCAGCGCCGAGGTGCGAAGACGCTTCGCCCACGGCGAGACGGAGGCATTCGTTGCGACCTACGGTCTGCACAAGCGCACCACGCGCCTGGTGGGTCAGAGCAGTGGCCGGTATTCCGGACGCACCAGGAGGCAGGTAATCCTGGACCGCTATCCGGGCGTACAGCCTGGCCTGGCATTGCTGCTCCTGCCCCACACGATCGTTCTCCTCCTGGAGGACCTGGGAGCCCCACTCCCGCCCCGGTTGGAAGCCTGTCACGAGATCGCTACACGCGCGCTGCCGCCGCCCTGCCCGGGATGGGATGCCGTGTGGGAAGAGTACCGAAAGATCGAGAGTTTCGATATCGAAAAGACGCCGCGCGCGTTCGGCTCGAAGCAACAGGCCTATCTGGCTTATCTCAACGCTCCCTGGAACGAGGAGCAGATAACCCAGTGGCGACGCGACGTCACCGGTGCCACGGTGCGACTGCCCGGCGGTGACCCGGTGCTAGACGTGCTTCACACGGCACCAGCCACTTGGGACATAGATGATCCTACCTTGCTGCCCAAGGAGCGATGGTTGATCGAATACGTCGACGGAGCGCTCATACGAGGCGTCGGCGTCAG
>CAZWPV010000679.1:0-457 GCA_964635485.1 uncultured Anaerolineales bacterium | reverse complement strand
GCACCATCTCGGATACCGCAATGTGCGCTTCTGCACGGCCGATGCCCGTCACCGCGAGGCGTGGTACCACCGCTGCGTACGTGACGGAATCGGCGTGATCATGTCGAACGCCAAGAAGCTGGAAACCGCGCTGGACCTGTTACACCATCCGTGCATCGTCTTCTACCAACCTACCAACGATGCGGTGGCTGTGATCCAGGCCAAGGGACGCGCGTGGCGTCTGAGCCAGGCCGACCCCTGCGAGACTATGTTCGCCTACTACGCAAACACGGAGGAACACGCCGTGATGGTCTCCCTGGCGGACAAGATCATTGCCCACAACTTGCTGCGCGGCGCGGACCTGACCGGCGGCATCATGGACCTGGGACACAGGCTGGTGAGCACCGAGGCAGCGCGCGCAGCACTGCAACTCAGCTATCTGCCACACCTGGGCTCCCTCTTGCAGGAAGGAGCGCGG
>CAZWPV010000678.1:0-1557 GCA_964635485.1 uncultured Anaerolineales bacterium | reverse complement strand
CGGGTGGAAGATGACGCGAATGGGACATTCGCCCCCCTCGGGCAGATCGAGCGCCTGCAACATCTCCCGGCTGCCGTCGGTGGAAAAGTTGTCCACGACGACGATCTCCTTCTCCCACCCCGGCCCCAGGTCCACTGCCCGAACGCCCTCCAGGACGGTGGGGAACGTGTCGCGCTCGTTGTAGACGCAGATGATGACCGAAAGTTTCATATCAACCCCGCCCGCGCGCCTCACCCGCTGAAGCGCGTCTTCACGATGGCCCACAGCGCCCCGGGGCCGGCGTGGAACGCCCTGAGCTTCTTCCCCTCTTCGAAAGTGCGCGGGTGGTAGGCGATGGGAACCTCACGGATATCGTACCCGCGCTTGAGAAGTTGGCAAGGCAGCTCAAAATCCAGGTCGAAATCGGAGCCATCCAGCTTCAGCGCGCGCGCCACGTCCAAGCGGACCAGCTTGAGGCCCACGGCCACGTCGGTCAGCTTGCTCCCGTAAAGCAGATTGGTGACGGTAGAGAGAAAGCGCACCCCCCAATAGTTCTTGGCATACTTGTAGATCCTACGCCCGCCCAAGGTACGCGAGCCAAAGACGGCGACCGTCTCGCCGGGGACGACCTCGGCGGCCAAGCGCGGCAGGTCGTCCGCCTCGTATTCCAGGTCGGCGTCAAAGACGACGAAAAAGTCGCCGCTGGCCTCGGCGATGCCGGTCCGCACGGAGGCTCCCTTGCCCAGGTTGCAGGGATGCAAAAAGACGCGCACGTCCGCCAGGTCGATCTCCTGGAGCAGATCGCGCGTGCCGTCGGTGGAAAAGTTGTCCACGACGATGATCTCCCGCTTCCACCCGGGAAAGTCGGCGGCGTGAGCCTGATGGATGGCGTCGAGAATCGTCTTGCGCTCGTTATAGACACAGATGATGATGGATAGTTTCATGGCGAATGTACGAAGGGACGAAGGAAACCGTCGAACGCTTCTTGCATGTAGGCCAGACGCGCATCATCCAGGCCGGGATAGACACCCACGAAGAATGTGGAACGCATCACCACATCTGAGTTGGGCAGATCGCCCACGGTACGGTGTTGGATGTGGCGGTAGCCGGGCTGCCGGGTAATGTTGCCGGCAAACAGGAAGCGCGTCTCGACGTTCCGCTCCTCCAGCCAGCCGGTCAGGTCGTGACGGGTGAAGGGCGCGCCGGGCCGCACGGTGATGGGGAAGGCGAACCAACTCGGGTCGGCGCGCTCGCTCCAGGTCGGCAGGGTCAAGAATGCCTCGTAGGGCTTGAGCGCCTCGTAAAGCCGCGCAAAGTTGCGCTTGCGGGCGGCGACGAAATCGGGCAGCTTGTTCAACTGCATCAGTCCGATAGCGGCCTGTATGTCCGTCATCTTTAGATTGTAGCCGATCTCGGAATAGAGATAGCGATGATCGTACGGCTCGTCCAGGCCGGGGATGTACCACTCGAAGCGGCGGCCACAGGCACCCTCGGGAGGACTATCGTGCGTGCAGTGGCAATCGCGGCCCCAGTCGCGCACGCTCTGGGCGATGCGGGCCAGTTGGGGGTCGTTCGCGA
>CAZWPV010000677.1:0-1562 GCA_964635485.1 uncultured Anaerolineales bacterium | reverse complement strand
GTCACCGCGCCCAGCGCCACCGAACCCAGCCGGATCACGTGGACGGCCAGGACCGTCCCCCGCCACGGAAACGCCTCCCGCTCCGGGCGGTGGATGACCAGGTTCTTGTTGCCCGCCCGGCCCGGCATGCCGATGAAGGCGTGGTGGTTCAGCCAGCGCACGTCCTCCAGATCGCTTGTGTCGATCCACGAGGTCAGCCCGGCCATCAGCAGATAGTACAGCGGCGGCTGGCCGCCCTCCTGCCTCCAGGGTTCGGGGTCGGCGGGGTCCATCACCGGCAGCGCGCCCTGCGTCTGCACGTACTGGACGTAGGGGTAGTGATCGAATTCGTCGGAGGCCTCCAGGGGTGGGGTGGCGAGGCTGTAAAAGACACCCAGCACCACGAAGGCGAAGAGAACCAACGCGATTTGCGATTTGCGACTTTGTCGTGAGCGCTCAGTCGAACGATTTGCGATTTGCTTCACCTGACGGTCACCCCGCCTGCGACGACGGCGTCGTCTGCAAAGCGCCTGCCCAGGCCGTCGTAGGCCGGCACGCGCACCTCTGCCGCCGGGTCGTAGAGTCCCACCAGTAGCGTGCAGGTGCACGGCGGCTGCTCCTCAGCCAAGGTCAGGCTGTACGTATCGCGTATGACGTCGCCGCGCGCCCAGAAAGAGGTGCGGTACTCGTCCCCCAGCGGCGGATGATCGTCCTGTGCCACGAGTTGGCCGTCTTTGTCGATCAGATGAACAAAGGCCGTGTAATCCCCCTCCGGGACCCCCTCGGCGCGCCAGACGAGCGTGACCGTGACGGACTCGCCCGGCTGCACCTCACTTGCCGAGAGATCGTATCCCACCAGCACGATGGCCTCGCCGATCTGCGCGCCCACGGGATAGGCGACTTTTTCCGAGGGCTGCTCGATCGGACGCAGAGCCACCAGGTCGAAGAGCACTGGCTGCGGCACCGGATCGCCGGAGGGGAAGAGGCCGGTGAGGCGGTCGCCGCCACGCCAACGAAGCCCGGCGTGCAGAGCAGCGATGGTGGGCGTTTCTGCGTCTGCGGCGACGACCGGGCGATAACGGTCACGGTAGATGACGCCCGGCTGCCAGAGCGTGGCGGGAAAGTTGCCACGCCCCGGGTAGCAATCCTCCCCGGCCAGAGGCTCTGCGTCTTTGCCCAGAATCTGAACAAAGGCCACCGGATCCTCCTGCACAGGCTCCAGCGCCCGCCAGTAGAGGCTCACCGCTACGGCCTCGCCGGGTCGCACACCATCCGTCTCGATGACACCGCCCAGAAGCTGAATCGGCGTGCCTTCGAAAGTCATGTCGAAGCGCATCATGTCTACAGGTAGATCACGTTCTTCTACCGCCTGTGGCTTGGCGTAAGCCGGCAGGATGAAGGCAAAGAGGCAAATCAACGCAACCGCCAACTGCCCCACGCCCAGGAACAGTGCCAGCCCGGGCGTGAAGCGGCGCAGGATCAGGCGGTCCAGGCCGAGTACCATGAGAACAGAGATGACAGCAGTGACGGGCATCAGATAACGACCCTGGGAACCCAGCACGATCATGATAAAGCGCCAGACA
>CAZWPV010000676.1:0-1569 GCA_964635485.1 uncultured Anaerolineales bacterium | reverse complement strand
ACTGATAAGGGGCAACCTGAGCAGTTACGTTTAGCTTTATATGACCAGATCAGTAAAAGCGCCGCATTGGCCGTTCATCAGGCCCTTGGGAGGGTGGCTGCGGTGCAGCTTTCGGGAAGATTGTCCGGGGTTATTTGGCCGAGGCAGTGGTCGATGCAGGCGAGATTAGGTCGTGAACCAGGGCATCTATTCTATCTGGCAAAGGAACCAGGACTTGGGCGCCGCCGGGTGTGGTCCAGGGGGCGGTGCAGCTATCGTCTATCGCTCCTGAAGCGATCTGATCGGCGGGGATGTGGCTGGCAGTGATGGCCAGGTCTATCATCTCGCTCAACGTCAGATCAGCCTCGAAAGCGCCCTGCAGGCTGGCCCAGAGTTGGGGGGATTGCGCGATGAGGGTCGGCAGCAAGTCGAGGCTCAGGACCTGATCGCGCACGGCCATCACGATCTGGCGCTGCCGCTCGGTGCGGCCAAAGTCGCCGCCTACGGTCGCGCGGGTGCGGGCATACTTGAGCGCCGTGGCTCCATCCAGGTGATAGTTGCCCGCGGGCAAGTAGAAGGGATCGTAACCGATGCCGCTGTCCGGGTAAGTCGGATCGTAGATGTCGCAGGGGACCTCCACGTCTATGCCACCGATGGCGTCGATGACGGCGACAAAGACCGTAAAGTCGATCAGGACGGCATGATCGACAGGGATGCCCAGCGTGGCAGAAACGGTCTGGCGGGCCAAGTTCAGGCCACCCGTCCCATCCTGTTCGCCTTGGGAGTATGCCGTGTTGATGCGCCCCTCTCCGTATCCGGGGATATCGACGTACAAATCGCGTGGGATGGAGAGCATCACCGCACGTTGGGTCTCGGGGTCGAGATAGAAGAGGAGTAACGTGTCCGTGTTGTTCGTGCTGCCACTGGCGCTACGCCGGTCGGTGCCCAGAAGAAGCACGGCGATCGGCTTGGACGCCGGGGAGGTGCTGGGCAGCGGCGCGGGCGGCTGGTGGACGACGGGCGTCGCGGGTGCATAGTAGACGGTGGGTGTGGGCCGAGGTGGGGTGTCCACAGCCGGGCCACAGGCTGCCAGAACCGTTAGCCCCAACAGCAGGATGGTCAAAAGCGTTTCTCTTCTCATTATCTATCCTTCTCCTCCAGCAAATCTCGAATCACTGCCTCGGTTTTCTCCGGCTGAAGCAGCAAGATCCGTTCCTCTTTTGCACCGATGCTCTCGGTGGCGCAACACTCGCCCAGGTCGGCGGTGGCGATCTCTTCGGCGGCGATGCCCGACGCTGCAAGTGCCAGGTCGATAGCCCCGCTCAATGACAGGTCGGTCTCCAGACTACCTGCGACGGCGGCCCAGAGAGTGGGGGACTGGGCGATGAGGCCGGGCAGCATGTCGGGCCGCAGCACCTGCTCCTGGGCAGCCAGGATGAGCTGCCGCTGGCGGAAAGTGCGGTCGAAGCCGGGAGCCGGCTCGACGCGGGTACGGGCGTAGCGCAGGGCGAGCGCGCCATCAAAGCGCTGCTGGCCAGCGGGGATGGACAGCAGATCGTAGCCGCCGTGACCGTCCGGAAAGTCGGGATC
>CAZWPV010000675.1:0-1573 GCA_964635485.1 uncultured Anaerolineales bacterium | reverse complement strand
CGCCACCAACCCGCGTACGCCGATGTTCTTGGAAGCAACCATCGGCACCACCTTGGCCCCCAGGGCCGCCTCCAACACCTCCGGCTCAATGCGGAATCCCTCCTGCTCGGCCACGTCCATCATGTTTAGCCCCACGATCACCGGAGCCCCTAAAGGAAGCAGCTCCGCCACCAGGTACAGGCTGCGCTCGAGGATCGCCGCGTCCACCATCGCCACCACCACGTCCGGCTTTTCACGGATGATGAACTCGCGGGCGATGACCTCTTCGGCCGAGTTGGCGGTCAGGCTGTAGGTACCGGGGAGATCGACCAGGCGATAGGTCGCACCATCGTGGGTAAACGCGCCTTCCTTCCGCTCGACCGTCTTGCCGGGCCAGTTACCCACGTGCTGGTTGAGTCCGGTGAGCAGGTTGAACACCGTCGACTTGCCCACGTTGGGCTGGCCGGCCAGCGCCACGAGCACGCGTTTTTCCGCGCCGTCCAGCTCCGTTACGGAGGTTTGCTCGACGGCAATCGCATGACGGGTACTCATTGTGAACCCCTATGCACGTAAATCTTGCCGGCCTCACCGCGGCCCAAGGCGATGCGCGCATCGCGCACGCGGGCGATGAGCGGTCCGCGACCATAGTTCTGCACGACCGTCACCTCAGCGCCGGGCGTGAAACCCAGGCTCGTCATTCTGCAAAGCAATCCCCGTCCGCCCTGCATCCCCGCCACCACGCCCCGCTCACCTGTGCGCAAAGTGCTCAACGGCACACTGCCATTCCCCGGCGTCGGCGGGACCTCCGGACACGCCTTTGACTTATTCTCCATCGTCACATTGTCCTCCCATTTGATCCTGGCACTGAGCGCAATAGCCGCTCAGGCGCAAATGCACGTCTGTAACACAAACTCCCTCCCGCTCGCTCACATCTTGCTCAATTTGCGCCATCTGAGGCGCGTCAAACTCGATCACCCGCCCACACTCCAGGCAGATGAAGTGGTAGTGCGGTTGGTCCCGCACCGCCTCAAAGTGAGCGTGCTCCTCACCCAGGCTGTGCTCCTCCACCAGCCCCATCTCCTTGAGCACCGCCAGTGTGCGGTAGACTGTCGCCAGGCTGATGTCGGGATCGCGCGCCTTGGCGCGGACGAAGAGTGTCTCGGCGTCAAGATGGATGTCGCTCTCCTCCAGCACACTCAAAATCAACCGGCGCTGAGAGGTCCAACGCCGACCTGTCGCTCGAAATGTATCCCGTAGGTGATCGATTGTCTCGCTCATCTGCTCGCTCCTCTTATTGCAAATGATTCTCAATTTCAATTATACGCACTTTGCCGGGTTTGTCAAGCGGTACATCACTTGCGCAGAAAGCCCGGTTCGAGGATAATCTGCCGTATGCTGCGAAAAGAAACCAACGGCGTCGTGTGGTACGAGTTCGAGGAGCTGGAGGAAAGCAGCGTGCCCCACGCCTTCCTAACCCGTCTGGGCGGGGCCAGCACCCCACCCTTCGGCACGCTCAACCTGGGCCACACGGTGGGGGACGATCTGGCAGCGGTGGAGGAGAACCACGCACGCGCCTTCGCCGCGCTGGGAATCC
>CAZWPV010000674.1:0-1584 GCA_964635485.1 uncultured Anaerolineales bacterium | reverse complement strand
ATCCATCTTTGCTCCTTAAGCTAATGATGCTACAATTATACAACAAACAGCAAATGACGAGTAGCGGATGAGCGGTTATCCCCCAACGACGTGGCGCTTGCTCCGCTCGGCGCCGGCCGACGGGGCGACGAATATGGCAGTGGACGAGGCGATCCTGCACGCGGTAGCGGCGGGCCGAGCCTCCCCCACCCTGCGCTTTTACGCCTGGGAGCCGCCCTGTCTCTCGCTGGGGCGGGCGCAGAACGTGGCCGACGTGGACCCGGACGCTCTGGAGACCGCAGGCCTCGACCTGGTGCGCCGCCCTACCGGCGGGAAGGCCATCCTCCACATCGACGAACTGACCTACAGCGTCATCGCACCGCAGGCGGAACCCAGGGTAAGCGGAGGCATCCTCGAGAGCTATCGCCGCCTCAGTGCGAGCCTGGTACGCGGGCTGGCGCGACTGGGGATAGAGGGAATCGTCGCCGACCGGCGGGCGCCCCCCCCCATCCCCCCCCACAGAGGGAGGGAGCAAATACAAGGACCGGTCTGCTTCGAGGTGCCTTCTGACTACGAAATCACCGTCGGCGGGCGGAAGCTGGTGGGCAGCGCCCAGATGCGCGCCCAGGGAGCGGTGCTCCAGCACGGGGCGCTGCCGCTCCACGGCGACATCGCCCGCATCTGCTCGCTGCTGGCCGCCCACCCCGACCCGGCCAGCGTGCGCGACCGGGCGACGACGGTCGAGGCGGCGCTGGGGAAGCGAGTCTCCTGGGACGAAGCGGCGCAGGCCCTGGCGGCGGGCTTTGCAGAGGTGCTGAACCTGCACCTGGAGCCGGCGTCGTTGAGCGAGAAAGAGCGTATTCAGGCACAGCGTCTGAGAGACGAGAAGTACGTGACACAAGCCTGGACCCAGCGCGTGTGAGTGGAGGTCAGAGGATGGTCATCGGAGCGTGTAGAGTCGAATTGCACCTACCGGGCAACGGCTCACTAAAGGGGAAGCGAAGTATCCTCAAGTCGCTGCTGGCGCACCTGCGCCGCGAGTTTAACCTGGCCGCTGCCGAGGTGGGGCACAACGACGCGTGGCAATCGGCAGAGATCGGGCTGACTACCGTGGCCAACGACTCCGGCCGCGTCCACGCCCTGCTGGAGCGAGCCGTACACTGGATCGAGACACACCACCCCGAGGTGCAGGTGGTGGATTGGGAGATCGAGATCTTGTAGCCTTGCCAGCGGCCTCAATGCCGGATAAACGCAAAACAGCGGGCTGGCCAATGCCAGCCCGCTGTTGCGTATACCGCAAGTCAGCTCTAGAATAACGGTTGCTCGCAGTTCAAGATGCACGTGCGGATGTCGCTCACGTTGGCCAATCGCTCATCCAGCACGGCCTGCACGTCCTCCTGCATGACGGGGGTCAGCACGCCGTTGACGGGGCGTACCAGCGCAGTGGCCACCAACGGCTGATCCAGCGGCGCGCCAATCTGCGAGAGGAGGTACACCGTCGCCTCGCGGACAGCAGGCACTTTGCCGACGATATCCTGTGCCGTCAGCAGCGCAAGCAGGTTATAGACCTTGCCCACGTGCGAGATCGGGTTCTTGCCACAAGGC
>CAZWPV010000673.1:0-1586 GCA_964635485.1 uncultured Anaerolineales bacterium | reverse complement strand
TGCCGTCGACCCACATGGCGAACTCGGAGACCGCCGCGCCCTCCGGCAGCGGGAAGATGTAGGTGCCCTCTGCCTCCCAATCGTACTCGTTGACGAATTCCTGCTCCACACGCGTGATCGCCACCTGATCCTCGATGGTGACGTCGACGCGGTGGTAGCGGATGGTGAGCCAGGGAATCTCGGGCGGCATGGGGTCGGGCGGCGGGTCGGGGATGACGATGCCGTCGGCCAGGGCGGGGGTGGTGATCGTCAGCAGCAAAATGGCGGCCGCGATGGCGATTGCCAATCGAGAGATTGGAGACTTGTCCTGAGTATAGTCGAAGGATTGGAGATTTGGGGATTTGATCTTGTTCATTTTTCTCCTCCTTGATGGGAGACCTTCCCGAAAGCTCAAGAGATACAGGCGATTCCGGGTAGTACGTCTCGAGTGGATTCTTGGCTTGCCTAGCTGCGCCTGAGAGCTTTCGGGAAGGTTGCCTTTGCTGTGTGCTATCCCCTAGACGCCCGGCGGCGTAGAAAAGTTCCCCGTTAAGGTTTACGCATCACGCGCTACGCTCCATTTGACCAAACGCCCAATAGATGATAAGGTATTGCCGCCAGAAGCACTTGCATCAGAACAGATGTTCTGGTACAATAGTCTCAAATCACCAAGGAGTCGTTTATGGCCAAGACGTACACCCAATGGGTTTGTCAAAACTGCGGGCGCACCACACCTCGCGAGATGGGCCGCTGCCCCGGCTGCGGCGAGTGGTCTACCATGGTCGAGGTGGTCGAGGAGCCATCCAGGGCAAAGACCGCCCTGCCCAGCGTCCCCGCTAGCTCCCCGCGCCGCCTGAGCGAGGTCGAGATGGAGGGGTTGGAGCGGCTGCCGCTGCCGCTGGGGGAATTCGCCCGCGTGCTGGGTGGCGGCGTCGTGCCCGGCTCCCTCGTCCTCGTCGGTGGCGAACCCGGGATAGGGAAATCTACACTGCTGCTTCAGATCGCCGGGCTGATGGCCGAATCGGCGGGCAAGCCGGTGTTGTACGTCTCCGGCGAGGAATCGGCCCGGCAGATCAAGATGCGCGCCAAGCGGCTGTCCATCGACAGCGACAATCTGTTCCTCGTCACCGAGACGGGACTTGAGGCGATCTTGCGTCACGCCGAGCAGGTGCAGCCGCAGGTGGTGATCGTCGACTCGGTGCAGACGGTGACTTCGGACGAACTGACCTCGGCGGCGGGCTCCATCAGCCAGGTGCGCCAGGCAGCCAGCCGCTTCCAGTGGTGGGCCAAGGCTGAGGGAGTGAGCGTGTTCCTGGTGGGCCACGTGACCAAGGAGGGGGCCATCGCCGGGCCCAAGGTGTTGGAGCACATCGTCGACACGGTGCTCTACCTGGAGGGCGACCGCTTCCACACCTACCGGCTGCTGCGCTCGGTCAAGAACCGCTTCGGGGCCACCTCGGAGGTGGGGGTGTTCGAGATGCGGGAGCAGGGGATGGTCGAGGTGCCCAACCCGTCCGAGGTATTCCTGGCCGAGCGAATGGTAAACGCGCCCGGGTCGGCCATCGCGGTGACGATGGAGGGCACGCGCCCGCTGCTGGTCGAGATCC
>CAZWPV010000672.1:0-1587 GCA_964635485.1 uncultured Anaerolineales bacterium | reverse complement strand
CCGCCCGCGCACTCCCCACCCCCTGGTTTGTTGAAAGATACATTGATAGCCATCAAACATTATGGAGGTGAGTTATGTCCAAGACAGTGGCAGACGTGGTAAAGATGGGCGCGGACGTTCAGATGGTGGACTTGCGGTTCACCGATCTACTGGGTATGTGGCACCACTTTAGCCTTCCTGCCCGCGAACTGACCGAGGAATTGTTCGAGGAAGGGATTGGCTTCGATGGTTCGTCCATCCGTGCGTTCCAGGAGATTCACGAGTCGGACATGATCCTGATCCCGGATCCGACCAGCGCTTTCGTGGATCCGATCTTTGAGATCCCGACGCTGGACATCATCTGCGATATCTACGACCCCATCACCCGGCAGCCGTACACCAAGGACTCGCGCTACGTGGCCAAGAAAGCGGAGGCCTATCTGAAGCAGGTCGGTGTGGCCGACATCAGTTATTGGGGACCGGAGGCCGAGTTCTTTCTGTTCGATAGCGTCGTCTACGGTGAGGCCACGAATGAAGCTTTTTACCACATAGACAGCGCGGAGGCCTGGTGGAACAGCGGCGTAGAGGGCGGCAAGGGTGGTCAGATCCCGCCCAAGCGTGGTTACTTCCCCGTTCCGCCCACCGACACCAAGCAGGACGTGCGCAGCAAGATCGTGTTGGCGCTCGAGGCGGCTGGCGTGCCCGTCGAGGTGCACCACCACGAGGTGGCAACCGCCGGTCAGACCGAGATTGATCTACACTACGCCCCATTGGTCACGATGGGCGATAGCATCATGATCTACAAGTACCTGGCCAAGAGCGTGGCGCGCCAGAACGGCTTGACGGCCACCTTCATGCCCAAGCCCCTGTTCCAGGACAATGGCAGCGGCATGCACGTCCACCAGAGCCTGTGGAAGGGCGAGGCGAACGTGTTTTACGACGATGCCGGGTACGCGCAGCTTTCCGATACCGCCAAGTATTACATCGGCGGCCTGTTGAAGCACGCCCCGGCGCTGCTGGCCATCGTCGCCCCGACGACCAACTCATACAAGCGGTTGGTGCCCGGCTTTGAGGCTCCCGTGAACCTGGCCTACTCGCAGCGCAACCGCTCGGCCGTGTGCCGCATCCCGGTCTATTCCAAGAGCGAGAAAGCCAAGCGCATCGAGTTCCGTGCCCCCGATCCCGCCTGCAACCCGTACCTGTGCTTCGCGGCGCTGTTGATGGCCGGCCTGGACGGTGTGCAGAATCAGATCGATCCCGGCGAGCCGATGGACAAGGACCTGTACGACCTGCCGCCGGAAGAGGCTGCCAAGATCAAGCAAGTGCCCGGTTCGCTGACGGCGGTCCTAAAGGCGCTGGAGGCAGATTGCGAGTTCTTGCTCGCAGGTGATGTGTTCACCGAGGATCTGATCGAGTCCTACATGGCCTATAAGGTCAAGGCCGAGGTTGATCCAATGCGCATGCGTCCGCACCCGTACGAGTTCATGCTGTACTATGACATTTAGACTTGGGGTTGAACGACTTGGTTGTGGTATCTTACCCGACCAGGTCGTTTAAGACTCGCAATCGCTGCGGGTTGTTGTAGGTTGAGGCCGGGGGTGTGAGCCC
>CAZWPV010000671.1:0-1587 GCA_964635485.1 uncultured Anaerolineales bacterium | reverse complement strand
TTTTGTGTGAGTATAGCGCGTATATCCAACGCTTCCTTGCCGATTTCGTACACAAAGATTCTCTTTTCCGTGTCCACCGTGGTGGGTATCCAATTTATCATCGAAAAGTGATGGGTGACCACCTTGGCACCAGGTCGTAGCTGGCTTGCGAGTTTAGTCGTGAGCCGTCGATTTGTAGATGGCCAAAGGTATAGCGTGACCACGTCTGCGTCCGACAGGTCAAAGTTGTACATGTTACCCCAGTGGACGCGCGCTTTACCGCGCAATCCTCGCAGCGTGATGAGCAAGTTGGCGATCAAGCATCGCACCGGATCGATCTCGACACCGACGGCTTGTGCTTTGAACAAGTGCGCTGCGGCGATGACGATACGTCCCTCCCCGGCACCCAGATCGATCACCTTCTGTCCTGGCTGCACGTCGGCAAGTTGCAGCATCCTTTTTACCACGCTCATTCGAGCCGGTATCCACGGAGCGCCCCACAAGAGTGGGAGATAGATCCACGCGGTTCCCAGAAAAGAGACTCCAAGCACGATATGGGTGACCAGGGGCCAGTAGCGAGCGACGAAATCCTCCATAATAGCAGGGTGACGCTATAGAAACGCTTGCAGCGCGCTGGCGATGCGCGGATTGGCCGGATACGCGCCGGGTTCGAACGTCCGCCCGGTGAGCATCTCGTACAGGGCGATGTAGCGCTCGCTGACCTGCGCGATCAGGTCGTCGGTGGCAGCGGGCGGTTCACCGTCACCGCGATAGCCGCGCTCGGTGTACCACAGGCGCAGGAACTCCTTGTCAAAGTTCTCCGGCTCCGCGCCCTGGGCCACGATGTCCTCATAGCTCTTGGCCAGCCAGAAGCGACTGCTATCGGGTGTGTGCACTTCGTCGATGATCGTGACCTTGCCATCCGGCGTGCGCCCGAACTCGTATTTGGTATCGACCAAGATCAGCCCGCCCCGGCGGGCGATCTCTTGCCCGCGCTTGAAAATAGCCAGCGCGGCGGCCTGCACCTGCTCCCAGGTGGCCTCGTCCAGCAGCCCGCGCTCGACCACCTCGGCGCAGGTGATGCGCTCGTCGTGCTCGCCCGCGCGTCCCTTGGTGGTGGGGGTGATGATGGGCGCCGGCAGCGGCTGGTTCTTGACCATCCCATCGGGGAAGTCGTAGCCATAGATGTGGCGCTCGCCCAGCGAATAGCGGTACCACAGCGCGGTCTTGGTCACGCCGGTGATGTAGCCGCGCACGACCACCTCGACCGGCAGTGTCTCGCATCCGACCACCAGGCTGGTGTTGGGGTCGGGCACGTCGATGATGTGATTGGGGATGATGTCGGCCGTCTGCTCGAACCAAAAGGCACTGAGCTGGTTGAGCACCTGGCCCTTGAAGGGCACCGCCGTCAGGATGCGGTCGAAAGCAGAGAGGCGGTCTGTGGTGACGATCAACCGTCGCCCATCGGGCAGCAGGAAGGTGTCGCGCACCTTGCCGCGCTCGCGCCCGTGGGGCCAGTCGATTTCGACGCCTGTCAGGGCCTGCGGGATGGTTTGTTTCAGGGTGTCTCGATTCAGCACAGATTTCCTCCATTGCGACTTGCATACT
>CAZWPV010000670.1:0-1587 GCA_964635485.1 uncultured Anaerolineales bacterium | reverse complement strand
TCGCAGGGGAAGGAGCGGCTTCGGAGACCCTGACCGACTTTTTGCACCAGCGCGACGAGCAGGTGCACGCACTCGGCGATCAACTGGCGTCGATGGACTCCCAACTCGACCATCTACGCGCCGAGTTCGGCACCTACCGGCAGACGCATCCCGACGACCTGACGGTCATCAAGGGCATCGGGCCGGTCTATCAGTGGAAGCTGCGCGACGCGGGCGTGCACACCTACAAGGACTTGGCCTCGTCTGACCCGGCCCAACTCCGGCGCATGCTCGACGTCAAAAGCTGGCAGCGGGTGGACATCGCGTCCTGGATGGAACAGGCTCGCGACTGGGCGGAGAGAAGAGACTCGTGATGGTCGAAGCAGGCCTACAGGACGAGGAGATCAAAAAGAAAAAGCGTCGCGTCCTCGTCGTGCTGCTCGTGCTCCTGCTGGGAACGGCGGCGATGCTCCCGCTGACCGGGGGAATCGGTTCCCCGTCGGCGGCCGCGCCTGAACCGACGCCGGTGCCTCCAACGCACACGGCGGCGCCGACCGACACGCCGCTGCCGCCGACGCACGAGCCCACGGAGACGAGCGCGCCGACGGACACGCCTGAACCGACGGCGACCGCTACCCACATTCCCGTTTTGCCGACCGCGACGGAGGAGCTTGGCGGCGCTGGCGGCGGCGAGATGGACGCCTCTCCCTCGCCGACCGGCGCGCCGACGGACACGCCTCAACCGACGGCGACACCGACCCCGGAAGGACCCGACGAGCTGCCCGTCACCGGCACCAACGCGGTCGGATCAGGTCGGCTGGTGCTGGGGTTAGCGGCGATCTCGCTGGGGACACTGCTGCTGGCGGCGGGATCCGCCCTGCGCAAAGGGGGGATGCCTGTGACTGCGTCTCGGTCTGCGCCGGTCGCCGTTGACGTCCCGCCCGCCTCGAAAGAGCCCGGCCAGCCGTTCGATGCCGACGCCGCTGCGCCGGCCACACCGGCGCTGGGGTTGGTGGCGGCTGCGCTCGCGTTGATGCTGGTCGCGGGATACGCGCTCCATCGGGCCAGGAAGCACTGACCCAATTTCGGCCATTGAAATCGCCCCTCACGGGCTTTCAGCCGGGCGTCCACTTGTGTGGACGCAGACCTGGCGACCGCCTACGCGGTCGCCAGGCGCGAAGCGCCCCCGCAGGCGCGGTTTCAACCGCTGGCTCCGGAGAGGTTCACACGG
Source organism: uncultured Anaerolineales bacterium (assembly GCA_964635485.1). Taxonomy (GTDB): domain Bacteria; phylum Chloroflexota; class Anaerolineae; order B4-G1; family B4-G1; genus JAFGED01. Next base: position 377 of record CAZWPV010000670.1, on the reverse strand, counting down.
AAACCCAATGCCAATCGATCTGGGCAACATATTCTTGAAGCGGGGCGCTGAGTCTCGGTCCCTCAGCGCCGAAAACCCCACCGGCGAGAGGGGCAAAGGCGCTATGGCCGACCCGCAGGGCGAGGGCGCAGCGCGCGAGCTTGGGAGGGGCTGGAAGGTCCGCCCCTGCCTGACGCTAAAGGCCGGCGAGACGGCCACCCTCATGGATCACGATGGCCCGGGCGTGATCCGCCACATGTGGTTCACGTTCGATAGCAAGTTCTACCGCGACGTCATCCTGCGCATCTATTGGGACGCGCAGGACGCGCCGTCGGTGGAGGCTCCGCTGGGCGATTTCCTGTGCAACGCCTGGAACCGCCGCCAGAACATCCTGGCCC
>CAZWPV010000669.1:0-1599 GCA_964635485.1 uncultured Anaerolineales bacterium | reverse complement strand
GACGTGCAAGGCCATATTTGGGATGCCTACCTGTGACCAAAATGGGCAGTTCCAGTTGGTTGTGGCCATATGTGCTGGTCAACTCGTACATAGGCTGAGTAGTTACTAATGCGATTGTGTTCTCGGACGTCCATTCGCGCGCCTCCACACTCTGATATCCGAGCGCAAACCGTTTCAACGCCCTGACCGGCGGCTATCCCTTCGAGACAGCCTTGGCCATTTTCTCCAAGAGCGGCCGCACCCGCCCGGCGACGTCTTCAAGCATAGCGATTTCTTGCAGGCTCATACTGGCCTCCAGCCGTTTGACGAGCTCGTGCCCAAGAAAGTAACCGCACTGTTTGCGCCCTTGGATTTCGAACCAGGAGCCAAAGAATGGGCGGACATCTTCGTCCATGTCCACGCGCCGCAGATACTCGGCGGCGAGCCAGCCCTGATTTTTCTGGCACCAATCCAACCAATCGGCGGCGTAACCCGAGCCGCGCGCCATGTGCCAGGTTTCGGCGCCGAGCGTCACGTGCTCGCAGCGCTGGGCGAAGCCTTCTTCATAGAAATCCCACCAGGGATCCGCGCCCTTGGGCAGGCCACACTGCGCCCGCCAGTGAAAATGCGCCAGATGGCCAATTTCGTGGGCGAGCAGGCCGCTGAGCGCGTCAGGGTTGGTCCAGCCTTCCTCGGCAATGTTCTCTAGGCCCAGGAGCACGGCCGGGGTTTGCCTGTAGGTTGTGGCCCAGCCCGCGCCGCAGCCAACTCCCACGTAGAACACAAAGATCACATCACTCTCGAATCCCAAGCGCTCGCGGGCCGCTGCATAGGCCGGAGCACAAACGTCGAGCAAGTTCAGACGGGCCAACTCCATCGCGCACGTCCGCTCGCCGAGGGCCGGAAACACCCGCTCGCGCGCGATCTGCCGCCAGTCCAGGTTATCGTCGGCGTAGCACGTGATTTGCTTCTCCAAGAGTTCCGGCCACTGCGCCATATACGTCGACGCCCAACCTTCGATTTGCTCGTCCACAGGCCGGTGCCGCGCCTTCATCCAAAACGCCTGGAAAGCCGGATAGGTGTCCACGACGATCATTGAGTAGCTTTGCGCCACGATGCCTCCAAAATTCAGAAATCCGACGACAACGCTCCAACAAACGCCGTTCCGCTTTCCGGGTCACGGTACATCCTGAGCCGGTAGCCGGCCAGCCCAAAGCCCTGCGCCTCCCAAAAGGCGAGCGCCCCCGGATTGTCGCGCCGCACGTCCAGGTCGATCCGCTCCACGCCCAGGCTATCCAGGTGGGTAAACAACCACTTTACCAGTACCGTGCCGTAACCCAAGCGGCGCCTTTCAGGCACAATGTAGAACTCGTCGACCCTGGCCTGCAGATCCGACACCTGGAACGCCACCAACCCGATCGGCTCGCCATCTTCCAGCATCCAATACGGTTGACCAAACTGCTGGTGGAAGAACGCCTCCCATCGTTCGGGATCGTTAACCACGTCCGATCTGGGCATCAACTCCCGCCAGTATGCCGCGACCATCTCACGGAAGCGGGCGATGTCTTTGGCTCCCACTCTTTCAACCCGTAACACGTCAGTCTCCACTCTTTACTCCAT
>CAZWPV010000668.1:0-1611 GCA_964635485.1 uncultured Anaerolineales bacterium | reverse complement strand
ACAATCTATAGCAGTACATTGTAGCCTTGCACAAGCTCCGCCGTCTGCTTATATAGCTATTGGTACAATAGAGCAATCTACACCACGGCGGCCGCCTGGTTTACAAGCGCCTGAGCCCAATCCAGTTGATCGTCCACCGGCATCGAAAGCGGTTCATAGAAACCGAGAATCACAGCACCCATTAGCCCTTCCTGACCGAACATCGGTAAAACCGAACCTGCCCGGACACGCCGCTGGCACATCATCCTCCGCTCCACATCGCCCAACAGAGATCGCCACTCATCCTGCTCGACGTCAGGGATGTAGATCAAGCGCTGAACCTCGGCCATCCGGCTGAACACACTCCAATCCGAGACGGGCGTCTGATGCCCAACAGAAAGGGGAAGGGACTGCCCATCGGGCACCCAACCAGCTGCCACGCGGACGGTCTCTCCATCTGGCTCCATCAAAGAAATGCAGCAAGGCGATTGGAAACGCTCGACCAAGGTGTCCAGAAGATGGGCCACAATTGCCTGCGGCTCCAGGGAAGCGATCATCCCGGCCGAGGCCCCTGCCAGCAGCCGCAAGTCGCGCGTGTACTGGGTCATCTCCTGGTAGAGCCGCGCGTTCTCCAGAGCCACACCCAGTTGCCCGGCGATGGTGGTGAAAATTCGCATCTCGTCCTCGCCAAAATTCTCCTCTTGAGAACCCTCGGCAAGTAGCACTGCACAGATGCGGTCTCCAACCCGTACCGGCACAACTAACGCAGAACGAACATCAGGAGATTGGCCGGGATAAAAAGGCGTTTCCACTGCCGACAGAAGCACAGGATAACCCGTGCGATAAACCTGCCCTACCAGATTGCCCTTGATAGGAATGCGAAGGGCACCCTCCGCAAAGCCAACCAGAGAGGGATGAACAACCAACATATCCTCCGGCTCATTGGGCAGCAAGAAGCCCAAACGATCAATGCCCAACGCCCGGTACAGCGCCTTGACGGTGCGCTCAAGCACCAGGTCAAAATCAAGCGTCGAGGCCGCCGCCATCACAACCTCTTGAACCAGCTCGGCCTCAGCCAAGCGACGCTTGACCTCTTGATACAGCTGAATGTTGGTGACGGCGATAGCCACCTGATGGGCGATATCGGAAAAGAGCCGCCAATCGTTCTCATCGAAACCGCCGGGTTGGGTAGATTGGGCCGAGATGACGCCGATCACCTGATCTCTGACGATGAGAGGTAACACAATTAGGGAGCGCGCCGGGATACCAATAATCCCCGCCCCTGCCGGCAGATCGTCCCGCTCTTCTGTATCTTCAACCCAAAGTGGCTGCCGGTTGCGTATCGCCCATCCGGCACACCCACCGCACTTTTCCAATTTTAGCGTGAACGGCGGCTTCCGCTCTCCCTGCTCCACGACCCAGCGAGCGTGAATCATATCCTTCCGCTCATCGTACAAGGCGATGTAGAAGCCATCGACGCTCAAGGCCCCGCTGACCTGTTCATAGATGATCGACAAGACCTCGTCCAGGTCCAAGCTTGCGATCATCGCTACATCGATGTTGTGCAAGGCGGTGAGTTCTTCCACATGCCGCCTGGTTTCCTCAAACAACTGCGCGCTCTCGATGGCATTG
>CAZWPV010000667.1:0-1611 GCA_964635485.1 uncultured Anaerolineales bacterium | reverse complement strand
CTAGACGACGTGCTCAGGATGAGCCAGAGGGCCGGTAACGTGATGCTCTCCGTCATGATAGCCTGCAATCGGGCAGAGATCCTCATGCGGCAAGGGCGACCCCACGAGGCAGCGGCGACTTATCAGAAGGCTGTGGAACTGGCGACCGATGTACAGGGGCGGCGCATGCCTATCGCAGGCCAGGCGCTCATCGGCCTGGGAGAGCTGTCGCGGGAATGGGGCGATCTCGACGCTGCGGAGCGTTATCTCGTAGAGGGTATCGAGTTGACCGAGCGGTGGACGGAGGTCGGTCCCCTTGAAGCTTACATCGCTCTGGCGCGTGTCCGGTGGGCCCAGGGGGATATGGAAAGCGCCTGGGATGCGCTGCGGAAGGCGCAGGAGTTGGCCGTAAAGTATGATGTCACCGACTTGGACGATCTCTCCGTGGCAATGTTCCGGGCGTGGATGTGGATCTCGCAGGGGGATCTTGAGCCGGCTCGACGCTGGGCTGAGGAACGCGATCTGTTCGAGTATATCGACACACCTTTGCAAGAGGAGACCAGTGATTCGTACGACCTGCGCATGCGCAAGTACGAGCTTCTCGTGCTGGTGCGACTGCTGCTCGCCCAGGAGCGGCCCGGCGAGGCGCTGAAGCTGTTAGAGTCCTTGGTCCCGGCCGCCGAGTGGCGCGGGCGTCCGGGGATGCTGGTAGAGATCCACGCGCTTCGGGCGCTGGCCTACCAGGCACAGGGCAACCTCGATCGGGCGGTGGATGCTTTGGAGTATGCCCTTTCTCTTGCAGAGCCGAAGGGGTATGTGGGCATCTTTGCCGGTGAGGGCGAGCCGATGCGGGTGTTACTGCGAGAGGCGGCGAAGCGCGGAATCACGTCAGGATACGTGAACAAGTTGCTCGCGGCCTGTGGTGCTTCAGAGTACGGGGATATGGGAGAGCCACTCCCACACCCTCAAACCCAACCACTCCCTGAGCCTCTCAGCGAGCGCGAGTTGGAGGTGCTGCGTCTCCTGAATACCCATCTATCGAGCACCGAGATCGCAGAGCATCTCTGCATCTCGGCGAACACCGTCCGGTTCCACGTCAAGAACGTCTACGGCAAGCTGGGTGTTCATCGGCGGTCGGAGGCCATCCGGCGGGCCAGGGAGCTCGAGCTGCTGTAGGCATAAGGAGGGGGTGTGATGGAATCGTCGCCAACTGGCAAAGCCCGGCCTGCCATCTGGCGCGCGCTGCTCAAGCGGGTCGTCGCGCTGTTCGTCGTCATCCTGATCATGGACCTCTTGCTGTTCGTCCCGGCCGGCCGCCTGGACTGGCCGGAGGCGTGGATTCTCTCCCTGCTCTATGGTGTTTTCTTGCTGGCCTATGCGGTTTGGGGTACGCTCAAGGCCCCGGACCTGCTCGAGGAACGCAGCCGGGTGGCGGAGAATGTCAAGGTCTGGGACAAGGTCATCATGGCGATCTACACCGTCCTGCTCTTGGCCACGCTGATTTTCGCCGGGCTGGACGTGGGCCGGTCCCGGTGGTCGCACATGCCTGTGGCCCTGCAGGTGCTCGGGCTGGTGGGCATCGTCTTGGCCAGCGGCCTGATCTTCTGGACGATCCTCACGAACGCCTACCTG
>CAZWPV010000666.1:0-1616 GCA_964635485.1 uncultured Anaerolineales bacterium | reverse complement strand
TCAAAGGAAAAAAGGTCGGTGAGGTCGAGTTGCGCTCCGACATCTTTGAGGCTCCCATCAACGTTCAGTTGATGCATCAGGCTTTCGTGCGCCAGATGGCGAATGCCCGGCTGGGCACGCACAGCACCAAGTCCAGGGGCGAGGTCAACCGAACCAAGGCCAAGTGGTATCGGCAGAAGGGCACAGGCCGGGCGCGCCACGGCAGTCGCAACGCCAATCTTTTTGTTGGTGGTGGGATTGCACATGGCCCCAAGCCGCGCAAGTATGCTAAAAAGATGCCGCGCAAGATGCGGCACGCAGCGTTGCGCTCGGCGCTGTCGGCCAAGGTGGCCGAGGATCAGGTCGTCGTGGTGGACGAATTGGCAATAGAGGCCTCTAGGACTAGGGAGTTCGTTCGAGTGCTGGAGAGCCTTGGGCTGAACTTTGACGAGACCTCTGGCCGGGTGCTGATTCTATTGCCGGACCGGAACGAGCTGGTGGAAAAGTCGGCGCGTAACCTGCCGTGGGTAAAGACGCTGCGGGCTAGTTATCTCAATGTCCGTGATCTGTTGGGATATGATCGCGTGTTGATGCCCAAGGGCGCGTTGGAAGTCATTGAGAGTATACTGGGGTAGGTTAACGATGGCGATGAATCCCTACAAAATTATCATCCGGCCAATTGATACGGAAAAGACGCGCTATCAAGCCTCGGAATTGGGGCAGTACACGTTTGCAATAGACCGGCGCGCGAACAAGATCGATGTGAAACGAGCGGTGGAGGAGATCTTTGAAACGGAGGTTGTGTCGGTCAGGGTGATCAATATGCCGGCCAAGGCCTCCAAGCGGTATGGACGTGGCCGCAGGCTCGTGCGTCGGCCGCTGTGGAAGAAAGCCATAGTTACCCTGGCAGAGGGTGAGCGACTGGATTTGTTTGAAGGGGTGTAGAGCATGCCGGTAAAGACGTACAAGCCCACTTCCCCTGGCCGACGGGGGATGACGGGCGCGACCTTTGAGGAAGTCACAAGCACCGAGCCGGAACGCAGCTTGTTGCGTCCGTTGAGTAAACAGGCGGGGCGCAACACCCAAGGGCGTATCACGGTGCGCCATCGCGGCGGTGGACACAAACGCCAGTATCGCGTGATCGATTTCAAGCGCGATAAGGTGAGCGTCCCCGCAAGGGTCAAGAGCATCGAGTACGATCCGAACCGCTCGGCGCGTATCGCACTACTGGTGTACGCCGACGGTGAAAAGCGGTACATCATTGCTCCGCTGGGGTTGCAGGTAGGCGATACGGTGATGAGCGGCAGCGATGCCGAGATCCGCGTAGGGAATTCGCTGCCGTTGGGGCGCATCCCCCTGGGTACGTTGGTGCATAACGTCGAGTTGTCGCCTGGCCGGGGTGGTCAGTTGGTGCGCTCGGCGGGTACGTCGGCGCAGTTGCTGGCCAAGGAGGGTGACTATGTGACGTTGCGCCTTCCCAGTGGCGAGATGCGACTGGTGCACAAGGAGTGCACGGCCACTATAGGGCAGGTGGGCAACGTGGATCATGGCAACATCAAGTTGGGCAAGGCCGGCCGGAGGCGATGGCTGGGGTTTCGCCCGGCGGTGCGTGGTTCTGCCATGACGCCGCGCGATCA
>CAZWPV010000665.1:0-1619 GCA_964635485.1 uncultured Anaerolineales bacterium | reverse complement strand
GGCAACAAGTACTTCTTTCCTGGCGTATCCGGGCCGGAGGTGATCAACTTCACCCACTGGCTGGGGGCGGTGATCACCAGTTGGAAGGTGATCGGCACCAAGCACACGCCGGTGCGCCAGGTGATCAACCGGGCGGCGTCCTTTATCGACGTGCCAAAGCTGTGCTTCAGCATGGTCGTGGTCGGATCCAAAGGATCCGCAGGGCACGACGACTTGGTGGGCCTCTACTTTGGCACGCCGGAGGAGGCCTACGATGCGGCGGCCGATCTTTCGGCGCAGCACCACATCGTGTATGTCGAAAAGCCGTTCAAGCGCGTGCTCTCGGTGATGCCGGAGATGTACGACGACCTGTGGACGGCGGCCAAGGGCATGTACAAGATGGAGCCGGCCATCGCCGACGGCGGCGAGGTGGTCATCTACGCGCCGCACATCGACGAGGTCTCTTACACGCACGGCGAGATCATCGACGAGGTGGGTTACCACGTGCGCGACTACTTTCTCAAGCAGTGGGATCGTTTCAAGGACTGTCCGTGGGGCGTGCTGGCCCACTCGACCCACCTGTGTGGCGTCGGCACGTATGAGGATGGTGTCGAGCAGCCGCGTATCAAGGTCACGCTGGCCACGGGCATCCCGCGCGAGCGCTGCGAGCGGCTGGGCCTGGGCTACCTCGATCCAGCGACGATTGACCTGGACGAGTGGCGCGGGCGGGAGGACGAGGGGATTCTGGTCGTGCCGCGAGCGGGGGAGATGCTGTATCGCGTGAGGGAGTGAGTAGTGAAGAAAAACGTCTTGGGCGCACAACTGTACACCGTCCGGGCGTTCACCCAGACCATCGAGGACGTGGCCGTGACGCTGAAAAAGGTCGCCGACATCGGCTACACGGCGATCCAGATTTCGGCCTTTGGCCCGGTCGATCCCCAGCAGGTCGCCCGGCTGGTCGAGGACAACGGCCTGACCGTGGCGATCACGCACATGGGCTGGAACCGGTTTCAGAACGAGCTGGATGAGGTCATCGCCGTGCACAAGCTGTGGGGCTGCGTCCACACCGCCATCGGCTCGCTGCCCGGTGAGTATCGCAGCTTGGACGGTCTCAAGCGTTTCCTGGACGAGTTGGCCCCCATCGCCGAGCGACTGGCCCAGGAGGGGATGGACTTTTCCTACCACAATCACAACCACGAGCTGGCGCGCTACGGTGACAAGACGTGGCTGGAGATGCTGTACGAGCAGGCCCCGCCAGAGATGCTCAAGGCCGAGCTCGATACCTACTGGATTCAGGCCGGCGGCGGCGACCCGGCGGCGTGGGTGCGCAAGTGCGCCGGGCGCGAGCCGGTGCTGCATCTCAAGGACATGGCGGTGACGCCGGAGCGCGAGCAGCGCATGGCCGAGATCGGCGAGGGGAACATGAACTGGCCCGCCATCCTGCAGGCGGCGGAGGAGGGTGGCGTGGAATGGTACCTGGTCGAGCAGGATCAGTGCTACGGTCGGGACCCCTTCGAGTCACTGGCCATCAGCTACCGCAACCTGCGGGCGATGGGGTTGAGTTGAAAACGTAGAGGAGATGAGGAGTGTGACTTCCTCTCCCCGCTAAAGCGGGGAGCATCCCGCGACCTCAGCCCGTT
>CAZWPV010000664.1:0-1620 GCA_964635485.1 uncultured Anaerolineales bacterium | reverse complement strand
CGTCATCTTGATCTCTATCGGCCCCAGTTTGTCCCACAGGGCGTGGTAATCGTCGTCGGTCATATTCTCAAACTCGGGTAATTTCATCACGTGGCCTCCGCTTTTTTTGCGGGCGCTCTATCGCTATTGCCGATTGCCAATCGGAATCGTCGTTATGAAAATCCAGGATCGCCTGCGTTTCCTGCGGCGTGCAGCCCAGCAGAATCTTGACCTCTGTATCTCGCTTCAGTATGTCGATCGTGCAGACGACCGCCGTCACCGCCCGCTCGGGCAGGTTGCCCACCCATACGTCGATGCCATCGCCATCGGTGGCCTGCGTGCCTGCCAGGTAGCCATAGTCGAGTGGGTAGACCATCTCGGGATACCGCGGGTGGCGCGAACCCGCCGGCCGGTCGATGATCAGCTCGTGCTCGGCCACGAGTCGATCGAGCTTGTGCCAAAAGCCGTTCTCCAATCTCTACTCTCCAATCTCTCGCAGCGATCCCAGGCCTCCGGCGTCGAACCAGTCCTCGATCAGGTGGAACGAGATCGAAAGTTTCAGCGGAAGCCGAAAAGTCCCTTGTGTTAATCCTTCCAGGATCTCCTCACGGGTGAACCAGTGGGCATCCTCCAATTCTCTTTGAGCCTCGTCCTCGCCGATCTGAATCGCCTCGCTGGCAGCCTGTGCCGTAAAGCCCAGCATCAGCGAGTTGGGAAATGGCCAGGGCTGCGACGCGAAATACCGCATCGACGCGATCTCGACGCCCGCTTCCTCCCGCACCTCCCGGATGAGAGCTGCCTCCAGGTTCTCGGCCGGTTCCACGAACCCTGCCAGCGTCGAGTACATATTCTCCGGCCACTCGGCCTTGCGTCCCAGCAAGCAGCGCTCGCCCAGAGTGACCAGGACGATGATCGCCGGCCCCATATGGGGGAAGAACGGCTGTCCGCATTCTGCATTGCTGCAGACGCGGACGTGCCCGCTCGATGCGCTTGTCGTTGGGCTGCCGCACGTGCCACAGAAGCGGTGCCGCTGGTGCCAGAGGGACATCGACTTGGCGTAGGCCAGCAGCGCGCAATCCCGTTCTGCCAGCAGGGCGGCTGCCCATCTCAGGCTGCGGAACTGGCCAACCTCGGCCAGCGGTATATCGTCTGTGGCAGGCAGCCCGATGGCAAAGGTGACCTTGTCATCGTCCTCGCCCAGCAAGACGATCGACTCTGCCGTGGCGATGAGCGCGTCTGCTTCGGCGGGTGAGAGGAAGACCGGTTTGGGGCTGTCTCCCTCCGTGAGCAGATTCTTCTCCCGCCACACGGGTACGAAGCGCGCATTTGCATCCTGTAAGCGGGCTGCGAACCATGCGGCGTCGTCGCGCTTATCCACCGCCCGGTTCAGCGCGCGCGGCGTGAAATAGTTCAGGGTGGAGCGTGTGTAGTGTTCCATTACGCGTGCTGTTCCAGTTTGGTGAATAGGTCCCCAAAGATCGCGTCGCGATCCACCGACCGTGCGCAGCGGACCAGATGGCGGGATGGGTCAAAGCTCCAAGTCGCCTGGTCGGTGACGATAGGGCTGTGGACCAGGTCGGTCGGCACCCAGTCGGCGTCGAGCAGGTACGCGATGGCCGCGACGTCCCAGATCACTTTGGA
>CAZWPV010000663.1:0-1620 GCA_964635485.1 uncultured Anaerolineales bacterium | reverse complement strand
CGCGGGTGCGGTGGATGGCGCCCGCGTCGGTGCCGCCGATGCCCGGCTGCTTGAACTGGTAGGGAATGGATAGCTCCTCGGCGGTGGAGGTCAGAAGCCGCAGCAGCCGCCGGTCGGAGATGACGGATCGATCCATCACCGTGATCGCCGGCCCCTTGCCCAGTTGCGTCGTGGGGCTGGCGTCCTTATCCTTGGGGATGTCGTCGGCGATGGTGCCCTCCAGGGCGAAGGCGCAGTCGGGCTCGATGGCGTAAGCCGCCACCCCGGCCCCGCGCAGGCCGACCTCCTCCTGCACGGTGAAGGCCGCGTGCAGGTCGAAGCGGAAGCGCTCGCCGTGCAGCAGCTCCATCAGCACCGCGCAGCCGGCCCGGTCGTCGAACGCCTTGCCGCTGACGGTGCCCTTCATCTCCCGGTACCGGGTGGTGAAAGCGGCGCACGTGCCCAGCGGAGCCAGCTTCTTGGCCTCGTCCTTGCTCTTGGCCCCGATGTCCACGACCAGATCCTCTATCTGGAGCACCTTCTCGTCCTCGCCTTCCTTGAGCAGGTGCACCGGCTTGAGGCCGATGACGCCGGGGATGCGCTCCGGGCCGACCTGGAACAGCGTGCCGGGCAGCAACCGGGGATCGATCCCGCCGACGGGCCGCACCTGCAAGAAGCCGTCGTTATCGTGTCCCACGACCATCAGGCCGATCTCGTCCATGTGGGCGGCCAGCATCACGCGCAGCCGATCCCGCCCGGTGCCGCGCTTGAAGGCCAGGACGTTGCCCATCGTATCCACGCGCACCTCGTCCACGTGGGGCCGCACCGCGTCGAGCACGATGGCGCGTACCTGCCCCTCGTTGCCAGAGATGCCCACCGCCTCCGAAAGCTCTTTGAGTATCATTGCTCCTCTTGCTCCACCTCGTCGGAGCCCCGTCCGGGCTGATAGATCGTGAGAACGACACCCGTATCCTGCACCAGGGTCTCTGGCGGCTGCCGGAGCAGCCAGGCGGCGGCCATAAGGTCGCCCGCTGCACCGCTTGCGTTCGCCACGACGAACAGGAACACCCACACGCCCACCGTCACGGGGACGATCAGCGCCAGGACAAAGCCCACGACGGCGATGGTGACGAAAGGCATCAATCCCACGACGACGTGCTGGCTGCGCGGCAGATACCAATCGGGCGCGCCAGCGTAGAAACACAGCGATTTAGCGCCAACTACGGGGCGCTCGCGCGTAAAGATCCAGAAGAAGAGGCCGTGCACCAACTCGTGGACGACGCCCACGCCGAGCGTGACCACCAGGGCCACGACGACGACGATCACCCGAGCGCCGATCCCCGTCGCTCCGCCGGCGACACTCCACAGCGCCTGGATCACGTCCACACCCGGATGCACCAGGCCCAAGAACCGCACCGCCAGCCAGATGAACAGCCCCATAAGCGCCAGGCCGATCACGTTGACGGCGATCAAGGCCACCTTATTCCCGGAGAAATCAAGCGTGCTACGCTGTTCGTAGTTGGACGGCAACGTCTTGGTCGCTTTCATAGTCATCCTTCGCGTGTCTCAGTGTAGCTCGAGGCCAGCTTTTCCAGGAAATCCGCCTCCAGCCCGGCGATGAAGGCCGCAAGGAGCCGCCCG
>CAZWPV010000662.1:0-1622 GCA_964635485.1 uncultured Anaerolineales bacterium | reverse complement strand
AAGGGCGATTCGGCGCCCGTCGAGGGGTCGTAGGTGGGAAAATCGCCGCTGGCGATGTCCTCGTAGGAGAAGGTCATCGCGTAGCCGTCTTTGGCGATCACGCCGACGCTGTTTTCCTCCGTGATGCCGCCGACGAGGCCGCACAGGTCCTCCAGGGTGACACCCTTGAACTTTACCGGCGGGGTGACGTGGCCGACGCTGCTGATGCGCCCGCCCATACCCTCGTAGGTGGGCAGCGCCTGGATGTCCTCCCAGGTTAGGGTGACGCTCTGCTCGCCGGAGACGATCTCAAGGTTGGCGTCAGGCGGCTGGGGAGTAGGCGATGCCGTCGGCGTTGGCTTACAGCTGACGAGCAGCGCTACAGAGACGATGATTATCCATAGCGAGAGAGCTGTTTTTTTCGTCATCTATTTCACCTCGATGGATACCAGGTCCTTGACCCAGAGCGAGCTTTCCATGTCCGGCATCGCCAGGCGCAGGCTGCCCTCGTCGAAAGCGATCAGGCAGTCGGTGCAGGCCTGTGCGTCGGCCAGCGGCAGGTCGATGGTGTAGCCGTCGGCGGCGGTGAAGGTGAGTGTCTCGCCGGTGGGCTTGGCGGCGTCGAGCACCTTGCTCAGGCGCACGCCCTCGTACGTCTGCGCTCCCTTCTTGGGATGCTCGACGGCGAGTTCTTCGACGCCCAGAGCCTCGAGATCGGCCATCGAGAGCGCCAGCTCGTTTTCTACCGCGCCTGTGACGCTCAGGGCAGCTTCGGCAGCGGGCTCCGGCGCTTGAGCCTCTGTGACCAGCTCCTTCAACTCGGCTGGCACAGTGTCCATGTCAACGGTGGTTGCCGGTACGATGGGCGGCTGGCCCTGGGCCTCCATGATCGCCTGGCCGTCGGGACCGAGCAGGAACTTGACGAACTCGAGCGCCATGTCGGGGCTGGGTGCGTTCTTGGGGATCGTCACGCCGTAGACGATGGGCGCGCCCGTCATCGTCATCGTCGCCCCTGGCTCGCTGCCTGCGATTTCCACAGACGCCTGGCCGTAAAAGCCGACGTGCTTGACCATGCTGAGGTTGATCTCATTCGGCAGTTCGACGAACTTTAATCCGTGCTGCACGGCTACCGACCGGTACTCCCAGGCATAATCCATGTCGCCCGATTCCAGCAGCGCGATCAGCTCCACCGCCTTGGGGCGCACGTTCTCCGGCGGGCATTGGTCTTGTAGTTTGTCGTAGAGCCCGTCCACGCCATAGTGTGCCTCCGCCAGTTGCCACACCAGCAGCGTGCGGTAGCCGCAGGGGTCGGCGTCGGGGTCGGAGTGGCCGTAGATCACGCCCTCGCGGGTGAGGATCTCGTACCAGTTGTCGGCGGTGATCTCGTCGGCGTACTGCGACTGATCGGTGTAGGCGATGACCATGGTGTTGCGGGCGAATTGCACGTTCCAGTCAGCGAAATCGGGGATCAGCAGCTTGTCGATGACGGTATAGTCGGCAGACATCATCAGGTCGGCCTCGCGGCCCAGCTCGCTGATCTTGCGGGCGGTGGCATTGCTGCCTCCGGCCTCGGTCTCGAATGTGACGCCGGGGTGCTTGGCCTGGAACGCCTTGGTCAGCTCGTCCACCGGCACGGTCAGGCT
>CAZWPV010000661.1:0-1632 GCA_964635485.1 uncultured Anaerolineales bacterium | reverse complement strand
GTGCAGCGGATGCCGTCCTCTTCTCCCAATATCACGTCGACGAGCACGAGCTGAGGGGCCACGCTTTCCGTCAGATGCACGGCTTCTCCGATGTTCTCGGCTTCGTAAATCGTTGCCTGCGGGCATATCTTGCCAATCATGCGGCTCAGTTGGCGGCGGTATCGTGCGCTGTCGTCTACCACCAGCACGGTGACCAATTCCCGCGCGGCGGCTTTTTTGGTCGCTGGTGCTTGGGCAGCCTTCTGCCCCGACACGGCCAACACGCCGGGATGCTTCATGACATAGTTGACGGCTTCCAGCCGGCTTTGAACGTCAAGTAGCCGGTACAGGCGTGTGAGGTGGTTTTCGATCGTTTTGACACTCAGGCCCAGTCGCTGGGCGATGGTCTGATTGTCGAGGCCCTGCTGCAACAACTGCAAGATATCACGCTGGCGTGTCGTCAGGGATGGCAAAGTGGGCGGCGGTGTGCTGGCGTAGCTGACGAGTTTGTCGACCAGTGGCCCAGAGACCCATCGACCGCCATCCAGCACGCGTTGCACGGCCAATTGCAGGTCGCTGAGGGGTTGATCCTTGAGGTGATAGCCGTCAACTCCCGCTCCCAGGAGGCCCTGGACGTAGACGTCGTCATCGTAGGCGCTGACGACCAGTATTTTCAAATCGGGATAGCTGGCCCGAATCTCTTGAATGGCAGATATGGGCTCAAAGTCGGGCATAGCAACGTCTATCAGCAGACAATCGGGCCGCATCTGTTCCAAAGCTGCCGTCAGGGTTGGGCCGTCCGCAACCTCGCCGACGATTTTCAGGTCGAGTTCTTCCAGCGCATTGCGGATGCCAGCGCGTACGAGCGCATGGTCATCTGCCAACAGGACACGCGTCTTGCTCATAGGGCGGATTATACCATCTTTGCGCTTTGTTGCCTACTGAGGATAGGGGGAATCCCCTAAGTCAATTTGGGGGATTTCCTGTTAGTGTGAAAGGGGAAAAGGCGGTTTAGGGAGGGTGTTCCCTATGATATAATTGCCGTGCAGAGGTAAGTGAGCTTTCCTCTCCCAAAACCGCTAGCAGGCTCCATTCCAAATCTCACTGATGGGCGCCAAGAGACGTTGGCGTTCCTTTGGCTTGGACGAACATCCTGTTAATGAAAAAGCTGAGATTGTTGGTTCTCCTTGGTGTTTTTGGTGCTCTGTTAGCGTCTTGTGTATGCCTGGAGCCTGGGGCAGGAGGGGCCGCGGACTTTAGAGTAGTCGTCATCGGCAAATCGGTGCATCCCTATTGGAGCAACGTGGAGGCGGGTACTCAGGCGGCAGCCAAAGACCTCGGGCTGCGCGACGACCAAGTTGTCTTTTTCGTTTCACCGACAGAGGACGTTACCAAGCAGATCGAGACGATGGAGACCTACATCGCCCAGGGTGTGACGGGCATTGCAGTCGCACCGTCGGACCCCTCTGCGCTCGAGCCCGTGATGCAGAAGGCGGCCGATGCAGGCATCATCGTCACCACACTCGACACACCCCCCGTCGATGGCTCTGTGTCTCTGGTGTACATCGGTACCGATAACTATGCAGCCGGAAGGGTGGCGGGTGAAAAGATGGTCGAGTTGCTGCCCGAGGGGGGAGGCGTCGCCATCGGACG
>CAZWPV010000660.1:0-1636 GCA_964635485.1 uncultured Anaerolineales bacterium | reverse complement strand
CTCCCTTGTCAAATCCGGACCTTTGTGTTATCATACCGCCCGTTGCGCGCCGTGGTAACGGCGGGCTTTCCGCTCCCAGCCAGTCTGGGGGTAATCCCGGGGAAAGAAAGGAGGTGAGCCGTCCAGTGCGCAATTACGAGTTAGTCTTCATAGTTCACCCAGAGGTGGATGACCAGGGGCTGACCACCGTTGTCGAGACCGTCAAAGGACTCGTCGAGCGCGTCGACGGCAAGGTCACTCAGGTCGACCTGTGGGGAATGCGCCGGCTGGCCTATCCCATCCAGAAACAGTGGGAAGGCCAGTATGTGTTGATGCGCCTCGGCATGGAGCCTACGGGTGTCGCCGAGTTGGAACGCAACCTCGGCTTGACGGAGCAGGTCATGCGCCACCTGGTCGTGCGCCTCGAAGATGGCGAGACGGTCGGCGAGGAAGAGCCGGAGGAACAGGCTGTCGAGTCGTCTGAGCCGGCCGCCGAGTGACGTGGGTTTTCGATGGGATGTGGTTTAGCCCCTCGTGGGCGATACTTTAGAGTGTGAGGAAACCACAGTGAAGTGTTTGAACAAAGTGATGATTATCGGCTACGTAGGGCGCGACCCTGAGATGCGCTACATGCCCAGTGGCAAGCCGGTGACGTCGTTCAGCGTCGGCACCACGCGCTCGTGGACCAACTCTGAGGGCGAGACCCGCGAGGAAACGGAGTGGTTCAACGTGGTGGCCTGGGGAAGTCTGGCCGAGGTCTGCAAGGAATATTTGGCCAAAGGCCGCCGCGTGTACGTCGAGGGTCGCCTGCAGACGCGTAGCTGGCAGGATCAAGAGGGGAAAAAGTGCTTCCGCACCGAGTTGGTGGCGCGCGAGATGATTATGCTTGATGGCCCTCGGATCACCTCCGGGGTTGCCAAAGCTGCCGACGAAGATGGGGAAGAGTTTCCGTTTTAGCTAGAGGGAGGTTATCGTTGGCAAGACAAACGAGTTCAAGGGCTAGAGGTCGGGGCCGAAGCCAGAGCCAGAGCCAGAGCCGGAGCCGGAGCCGGAACGAACGGTTCTCCAGGCGTCGCAAGACGTGTTTTTTCTGCGAGGAGAAAATCACTCACATCGACTATAAGCAGGCCGACCGGTTGTGGCGCTTTCTGACTGATCGCGGCAAGATCAGGCCGCGGCGGCAGACGGGAACGTGCGCCAAGCATCAGCGTCAATTGTCGATAGCGATCAAGCGCGCCCGTCACCTGGCGTTGTTGCCGTTTGTGGCTGAACCCAAGCGCGCTCGATAAATAGATGTAGCGTAGGGCCTTGCGCCCGTTTAGACTCCCGCTCTACGTGAGGACATAGAATGGCAAAAAAGGCAAAAAGACGTCCGCCGAGAAAGCCTGTACGCAGGCGCAGCTCCCGCGTGGAGCAACAGAGGCACTTCAGGAAGATCATCGTCTGGAGCGCGATCGGCGTGGCTATCTTGATCGTCGGGTTGCTTGGCTACGGCCTCTTCTTGGAGGATTTTGTCAAGCTTCGCCAGCCGGTCGCTATCGTGAACGGCGTGACGATCACGGGGGCTGACCTGCGGGCGCGGGTGGACTTGTTGCAGCGGTATTACATGATGTCCCTGCCGGCGGAGCAGGTTGACTTTGTTCTCGATATGCTGATC
>CAZWPV010000659.1:0-1640 GCA_964635485.1 uncultured Anaerolineales bacterium | reverse complement strand
TGCAATGGACATCATCAAGGTCGCGGCCACATCTCGCTCGACGGCGGTAGCAGGTGCCATCGCGGGTGTTATGCGGGAGAAGGGACATGCCGACGTGCAGGCCATCGGCGCCGGGGCGGTCAATCAGGCTGTGAAGGCGGTAACCATTGCCCGTGGGTACCTGGAACTGGATGGGATTGATATCGTCTGTGTGCCCTCGTTCGTCGAGGTGATGATCGACGATCAGGAGAGGACGGCGGTGCGGTTGAGCGTCGAGAAACGCCCCGGCAGCCCCAGTGAAGCGCCGTCTCCTGATGTTTCGGAAACCGAAGAACCCACCGCCTACGAGTTTTGAGCTCGGCCCTTTACAGCGAGCACGTTGCCTCAACACCCCAATCGCGTAGACCTGCATATTCACAGCACGGCCTCCGATGGAACGTTGACTCCATTGGAGGTCGTTCGTTTGGCGCTGGTGCGGGACCTGCGCGTGATCGCGCTCACCGATCACGACACGGTGGGCGGCGTGGTCGAGGCCCAGGCGGCTGCCGCCGGAACAGGACTTGAGGTCATCGCCGGCGTGGAGATAAACGCCGAGGGCGGTGAGACGTCGCTCCACGTGCTGGGCTTCTACGTCGATCCTCGAAACTCATCCCTCACAGAGAAACTGCGGACGATGCGCAACGCGCGGCTGGAGCGGGCTCGCAGGATGCTCGAGCGGCTGCGCGAGATGGGCATGCCGCTGGCTTGGGAAAAAGTGCGGGCGCTGGCCGGCGGCGAAAGCGTCGGGCGTCCCCACGTGGCGCGGGCGCTGCTCGACCAAGGATACGTGGAGACGGTGAAGGAGGCCTTTGAGCGCTTCATCGGCCTCGGCGGCCCGGCTTACGTCCCCCGCCTGCGGCTCTCGCCCGCCGAAGCGATGCAGGTGATCGTGGAGGCGGGTGGCGTGCCGGTGCTGGCTCACCCGGCCCACTCCGGCCAGGCGGTGGTGGCACGCATCCCCGAGTTCGTGGGCTACGGCCTGCGCGGGCTGGAGGTGCATTACCCCCACCATTCACCTGACGAGGTCGAGATGCTGCTGGGGCTGTGCCGGGAGTACGAGCTGATCGCCACCGGCGGCACCGACTTTCACGGCCCCGATAGCGAGGAGGGTGCGCCGCTGGGCTCGGTCTATGTGCCGCTGGCGTGCGTCGAGCGGCTGCGGGCGGCGGCCCGCAGCGCTTTTTGACTTCTGGGTGATATGAGGCTATACTAGCGATAGATCGAACGACAAACTTGCCTTGACGGTCAACGTCCAAGCATCGCAAGGCCCACCTGCCGTCGAGGCGCGGTGGGCGTTTTTGTTGCGACCGAACGCGGCACCTCAATACCGTCAAAAAAAGGAGGCCGATCATGAAAGGGATACTCTTTGGCATAGTGCTCGTCGTTCTAGGAGTGATAGTTGGACTTTTTATTGCCTGGATTGCAGGCGCACTCGGCTTGGGGGCAAATGTTTTGGGCAACCTGGTCGTCGGCGTCTTTTTATTTGTGGGCGGTTTCTTTTGCGGCTTTGTCATCGAATGGATCATCGACGAGGCGTATCGCAAGAACCGGGAGCTGCAGCGGCAGTTGGGCCAAGACGTTACCACGGCGAAGGCGGCAGTGGTTCCTGTGCAAGTCGCAGG
>CAZWPV010000658.1:0-1647 GCA_964635485.1 uncultured Anaerolineales bacterium | reverse complement strand
CCCAGCGCGGCCGAGGATAGCCTGGCCTACCATCGAGACATTCTGCGTCATGTCAAGGCGCGTGATTCGGAGGGAGCGCGCCGGGCGATGTGCGAGCATGTGCGTTACTCGCAGGAGCAGGCCCAAGCTGCCAGCGCACGTGCGGCGATTGAACAAGGAGAGAAATGAGGACGATTCTAGTTGGGTTTGAACCAGAGCGCTTCTCCGAGTCGTATAGGGCTCAAATTCAGGAGATAGCGCCCGATATGCGGCTGCTGGTGACCGACGATCGGGAAGAGATGGAAGCGGCGCTGGACGATATCGAGATCGCGGCCTTCCAATTTCCGCGCGATCTGCTGCTGCGGGCGCGCAACCTACACTGGTATCAGCAGTGGGGAGCCGGCGCCGATTGGCTGATGAACCACCCCGAGGTAGCGGATCTGGATTTTGTGCTGACCAGTGCCTCTGGCGTGCACCCGATCCAGATCACCGAACACATCTTTGCTATGCTGCTGGCCTTCGCCCGCAGGCTCTGCCGGGCCGTGCGCGCCCAGGAGCGGCACGAGTGGTTGGGTTACGGCGATCAGACGGGCATCTTTGAGCTGTATGGCAAGACGATGGCGCTGGTGGGGGTGGGCGCCATCGGGGCGCGGATGGCCGAGGTCGCCACGGCGTTTGGTATGCGGGTGCTGGGCGTGCGTCGCAACCCGGAGATAGGCGCGCCGGGCGTGGAGGCAATGTTCGACTCCGACCAACTGCTCGGTGTGCTGCCGCAGGCGGATTTCGTCGTCATCGCTGCCCCGCTGACGCCCGAGACACACCACTTGATCGGGGAGCGCGAGTTGCGGGCGATGAAGCCCACTGCCTACATCGTCAACATCGGGCGCGGGGGCATCATCGACGAGGGCGCGCTTATTCGCGCGCTACAAGAGGGCTGGATCGCCGGGGCCGGGCTGGACGTCTTCGAGATGGAGCCGCTGCCACAGGACTCGTCGCTGTGGGATATGGAGAACGTCGTCGTCACGGGCCACTACGCCGGGGCCACGCCGCGCTACGACGAGCGGGCGATGGCGATCTTTTTGGACAATCTGCGCCGCTACGAGGCCGGCGAGCCGCTGCGCAATGTGGTGGACAAGAGATTGGGGTATTGACTCTGACCAAGATCACCAAGGTTCTCAAGTCGTCAAATCCGGGGTAAAACGCCGCTGAGTGTAGTAGGAGTGCAGAGATCGTGCCTTGTCTGTGTGACAACGGCAGTCGCCTGCGCGATTCGATCTCGCAGGGCAAGCCCATCCGCTGCATCTAGAGTCCCGTGGAGGGGTTCGAGCACGAGGCGAGCGGCGCCTAGGTTCCATTTTCTTTTCAGCGGTTTGACAGATTCCTTTTGCTAACCTATAATGAAAGCCCAGTGGAGGAGAAGCTAGACCTCTCTTGCCTTTTGGTATGGGAGGATTGACCAAATGAACCCCAATATAGAAGCCCAGTCTCCAAGAAGTGAAAACTACAAAGTATCGTTTGAAGAGTATAAGCTGTTGCTTGATTGGACGAGCAGCCGCTTGAAATTCCTGGCAAAATGGTAGACCTTACCACCCCATCAAGAGTTGGCAGGTTCGGCGTCACTTTGGCAGAGCGTAACTTAACCCTGTTGCTCTTGGGGATGTTTGCATT
>CAZWPV010000657.1:0-1648 GCA_964635485.1 uncultured Anaerolineales bacterium | reverse complement strand
AGCGCCATTCCCCTCCCCGCTAAAGCAGGGAGTCCCCTGGCGCGTTTATTATGGAGATCAACCGGGAACTGCGCGATCAACTGCTGGTCTATCAGAGAAACGAGATCACCGAATACCACATCTACAACCGGCTGGCTGCGACGCTCAAGTCACCCCAGAACCGGCAAATCCTGGAGCAGATCGCGGGCGACGAACTGCGCCACTACCACCAGTGGAAGAGCTACACGCAGCAGGAAGTGATGCCCGACCGGGTCCAGATGTGGAAGTATTACTGGATCAGCCGCATCCTGGGGTTCACGTTCGGCGTCAAATTGATGGAGAGAGGCGAAGCGAGTGCCCAAGAGAACTATGAGACATTATACGGAACGATCCCGGAAGCCGAAGCTATCGCTCAAGAAGAGAACGAACACGAGGAGGCGCTGCTCGCTCTCCTGGACGAGGAACGCCTGCGCTACGTCGGCTCCATCGTGCTGGGTCTCAACGACGCGCTGGTCGAACTGACCGGCGTACTCGCCGGGCTCACGCTGGCGCTCCAGGATACGAAACTCATCGCTCTGACCGGCTCGATCACGGGCATCGCCGCCGCGCTGTCGATGGGCGCGTCGGAGTATCTTTCCACCAAGTCGGAGGAGGTCGATAGGAGCCCGATAAAGGCAGCGATCTACACAGGCAGCACGTACATCGTGACCGTGATCCTCCTCATCCTGCCCTACCTGCTGCTGGAGAACTATTTCGTCTGCCTGGCGAGCAGCCTTGCCGCCGCCGTCGCGATCATCGCCCTGTTCAATTACTACGTCTCGGTGGCCAGGGACGTGCCGTTCAGAAGGCGCTTCCTCGAGATGGCGGGGCTAAGCCTTGGAGTGGCAGCGCTAAGCTTTGTCATCGGTTTCGTCATCCGCACGTTTTTAGACGTTGAGGTCTAACAGACGTATCGGATGGGGTCGCTTACAACACCCCCACCCCCATCAGCACACCCATCAACACAAACGCCAAAGCCGACACCCACAGCAGCGCCCGCTTGGGAATCAGACGGCACAGCCCCTCCCCACCAACGACAGCCAGGGCATGCTCTTGGTCGCCATACTGAGCACCGCCAACTGGGTCTTGTCGCCCAGTTCAGCGACAAACAATAGGCCGAATGTTGTAGCAAGCGCCTGCCAACTCTTGGCCAAGGGCGAAGCACTCGATACCTCATCATCCGGGCACGCGCATTCGGGATCCCCACCCGCGTCCCTGGCAGCCTCGCGCGCGACGAAGACGCCCATCACCACAAACGCCGCCGCCGTGGGGGTTTGCGTTGCCCTGACGCAGTTGGTTTTGGCGATAGGTGTAACGCTGCTGGTGCTGGTCATACTGCGTGGCCTGGGCCTATTGGAGGGACAGCTGGGAAAGGGGCAAGGATAAGTCTATCCGGAGGGTGTGCACCCTGCACACCCTCTTCACGCATCCCTCATTTACTTGTCCCCTCGACTTATTGCGGCATCCCAATCACCAAAGTGTTTGCCCAATGCAGGCAAATGTGCTAAGATATTTCTGGAAGAACCGTGTGTGCTCCCTCATTATCTGGATTTACCGTTATCGTGATTCCCCCTATGTGACTTCCTCTCCCCGCTAAAGGATACTGTTGGTAAAATCGGAATTGCACCTT
>CAZWPV010000656.1:0-1650 GCA_964635485.1 uncultured Anaerolineales bacterium | reverse complement strand
CTCAAACAGCCTGGCCGGTGACACCATGGTATCCTTTGCGAAAGGTTCCCAGGTGAGCACCGTGTCCCATACGTCATCGGCTAGCTGTTCTGCGCGTCTGTACATCCTTGACTCTTCAATATCCTGATAACCCATAGTCGCCCTCCCGACTGACAAACTATCAAACTAGCCAACTATCAAACTAACCAACCACGTCCAGTATCAGCGCCATCAGCGCCATGCGCGTCCACACGCCGTTATCGGCCTGGCGGAAGTAGGCTGCGCCCGGCAGGTCGTCTACATCGGTCGCGATCTCGTTGATGCGCGGCAGGGGGTGCATGATGGTCACCTCGGGATTGGTATCCTGGATCATCTGGCGGGTGATGACGTAGGCGTTCTTGACTTTCTCGTAGTCGGCCGGGTCGCCGAAGCGCTCGCGCTGGATGCGCGTGACGTAGAGCACGTCGCACGTTTCCATCGCCGCCATCAGGTCCTCGGTCTCGCTCACCGCGAGCTTGCGCTTCAGACTGTCGGCGAGCGCGGACGCCATCCTTAGCGCCGGGGGTGAGACCAGGGTGAGCGTTACGTCCCAGTGGGCGAGGGCCTGGCTGAGCGAGTGGACGGTGCGGCCGTACAAGAGGTCGCCGACCATCACGACGTTCAAGCCGTCGATCCGGCCCCGCTCTTTCTGGATGGTGTAGAGATCGAGCAGGGCCTGGGTGGGGTGCTCGTTCGAGCCATCGCCGGCGTTGACGACGGGGACCGTCGCGCCCTCGGCGGCCTCCTTGGCCGAGCCGATCTGCGGGTGGCGCTGGACGATGACGTGCGCGTAGCCGGATATCATGCGCGCGGCATCCGAAAGCGTCTCGCCCTTGGCCGCCGAGGTGGTCTTGGCGGCGGAGGCGGCGGAGATGACGTCGCCTCCCAGGCGGTGCATCGCGCTTTCGAAGCTGAGGCGCGTGCGCGTGCTGGGCTCGTAGAACAGCGTGGCCAGAATGCGCCCGTCCAGCAGGTTCAGCTTGGGCTGCGCTTGGCACTGCTCCTCCATACGTGCGGCCTGGTCGAGGACCGACTCGATTTCCTTCTTGTCGAGGTCGTTGATGGAAAGCAAGTCCCGTTCTGCTAACGTATTAGACATATGGCCTCCTTTTTCTGTGGGTATGAGTGGATAATAAAAGGGTGTGGCTAAAATCTGTGGGGGGTGGGGGGTGTGGGCGAGCGCTTTGCGCCCGCCCGCACCCCCCGAAACCACCCTCCCCACGATTTTTGGCCAGACTCATAATAAAAAGACCTTTGGACGGGTATCCAAAGGTCGCGGGAGACACTTTAAGTGAGGAAGGAAGTGGACCTCCCCATCGATAGCGTTTTTGCAGATGGCCTGTCAGGCGTTCACCCCACATCGCGCGCGAGTATACTCTAATCGGCGCATGATGTCAAGTCGCCGGGCGCGCCTTTTCGCGGCTTTTGTGATTCAAGGTGATGGGTTCCGCCACGTACGGCTCTGCCGGGTCTCACGACTTCGACTTGTTCTGGCGTGGCAATAGCAGCGACGAGCGCCGCCGCCGCGAGGCGGAGACGGCCCCGCGGTGAGCCTCACCACACGCGTGAGTGCAGGTGAGGTGTGACGCAGCACAGCCTACGATCGCGACGCTGCCTGTGGCAGTGAGGAAG
>CAZWPV010000655.1:0-1657 GCA_964635485.1 uncultured Anaerolineales bacterium | reverse complement strand
ACCGCCGCAAGGCTATGCTGCGCGACATCGCCACCCTCACCGGCGGCCACGTGATCACCGAGGAGGAGGGCCGCAAGCTGGATAGCGTCACCACCGAGGACCTGGGCCGCGCCGACAAGATCATCTCCACCAAGGACGACACCACCGTCGTCGGCGGCCACGGCCAGGACGCAGAGATCAAGGGCCGTATGGAGCAGATCAAGGTCGAGATCGACAAGTCCACCTCCGATTACGACCGCGAGAAGCTGCAGGAGCGGCTGGCAAAGCTGGCCGGCGGCGTGGCCATCATCCGCGTGGGTGCAGCGACCGAGACCGAGCTGAAGGAGAAGAAGCATCGCGTCGAGGACGCGCTCTCGGCCGCGCGCGCAGGGGTCGAGGAAGGGATCGTGCCCGGCGGCGGCGTGGCGCTGATCAACGCCATCTCTGCTCTGGAAAAGGTCAAGATGGACTACCCCGACGAGCAGACGGGAGTCGGCATTCTGCGGACGGCGCTGGAGATGCCCATGCGCAAGATCGCCGAGAACGCAGGCGAGGACGGCGCGGTGATTCTTGACACCGTGCGGCGGATGCAGAAAGACAAGAAGAATCCCCACATCGGCTACGACGTGATGCGAGGGGAGTACCTGGACATGGTAGAGGAGGCGCAAATCATCGATCCGGCGAAAGTGACGAAGGGCGCGCTCTCCAACGCGGCCTCCATCGCGGCGATGATCCTCTCCACCGAGGCGCTGGTCACTGACATCCCCGAGCCTGAGCCTCCTGCCCCGGCAGGACCTCCCGGAGGCGGGATGTACTAGGCCGACACGTTTCGGTCAGATTCCAAAGCGATCACAGAAACCCGGTTTTTTAGAAAAACCGGGTTTCTCTGTATACTGGACAAACTGGCCTGTTGATGGCATAATCAGCCTCGATTTCACGATGGCACACAGACCCAAACCACGACAAATCCCGCTGCGCCCTCGTCTGGCTTTAGCCGCCTTGTTGGCGACAGTCATCTTACTCACCCCCAAGCCCCAGGCTACGGTCGACGCGATGGCGATACCCGACCAACGCTTCGGCGTCGTCGAGGCGTACGCCAACCCGGATGCCGCCACCGAGTTGGGCGCTGGCTGGACGCGCGTTACGTTTGAATGGGCCAGGATCCAGCCCGGCGGCTCACACGAGTGGAACGTCTCCCATGTCTCCGATGATGTGCTGAATAACGAGATCGCCCAGGGTCGCCAAGTGGTCGGGTTGCTGATCACCACGCCTGCCTGGGCCACGGACAAAGAGCGGGGAGGCGGCGTTCCCCAAGGGCTGTATCTGCCCATCGATGATCCCGATAACCACTGGGCCAACTTTGTGCGCACCATCGTCACCCGCTACGCTGGCCGCGTCGATCACTGGACGATCTGGAACGAGCCGGAAATCTCGCCGGAATCGCCGGACGCGACGTGGGGTGGCTCTACCGAAGACTTTATCCAGTTGCTGCGCGTCGCTTACGTCGTCGCCAAACAAGCCAATCCCAACACGGTGATCCATCTGGCTGGGCTATCGCACTGGCACAACGACCTGTGGTTCGGGCAGTTCCTCGACCTGCTGGTCGCCGATTCGCAGGCTTGTGCGAACAATCTCTACTTTGACGTGGCGACGCTTCATCTCTACCACGAGCCGGAAA
>CAZWPV010000654.1:0-1666 GCA_964635485.1 uncultured Anaerolineales bacterium | reverse complement strand
TGATCTGCTCGTGGTTGCCCAGCAGGCGGTGGATGCCCGCCACGCCGACGTCGTACAGCCGCTCCACAGGGCTGCCCATCGTCTCGGCGGTGACGGCGGCCTCTTCGGCCACGGGGATATCGGCGGTGCCCGCGCTGACCACCAGCACGGTGCCTCGCCCGCTCTGCGGTGCCGGTCCCCCGACGACGATCATGCGCGCGGCGGTGTGGTAGACGGCGTCGGGGAAGGCGGCCTGCACCGCCTCGGCCACCTCGGTGCTGGCGCGGGCGGCCATCACGTGCCCTTCCCGCTCCCGTATGCGTTGCGCGATCTGCACGACCTGCTCCGTGGTCTTGCCGGGGCAAAAGACCACCTCCGGGAAGCCCTTGCGCAGGCTGCGGTGGCTATCCAGCCGTGCAAAGCCGCCGACGTCCTCGTAGGGAAAGCCGCGCAGCCGCTCCAGCGCGTCCTCCACGCTGAGGGTGCCTTGTTGGACATCTTTCAATAAGCTGTTGAGCCATTGGGGATCCATGGGCGTTCTCCAGGCTTGAGATTTCCGGCATCATGGACGTGCTTGTTTGTGCCCCCTATCAGGGGAGGGGGGATTCGATTCCCCTCTCAAGAGGGGTCTCCCTTCCCTCCCCCTTGATGGGGGAGGCTAGGTGAGGGTGAAATAGACACGTTCAGACTGCCCCGCCGATATCCTTCCAGGTCGAGCGTCACGTAAGTGTAACCTAGTTCTTTGAACCGGGAGACGACTTGCGCGCGCACCTCCGGCCACGCCAGGCGGGCGATCTCACCCGGCTCCACCTCGATGCGGGCCACGTCTCCGTGGTCCCGTACGCGGAGATTGTCAAAATCCAACTCGTCCAGGAACACCTCCGCCGCCTCCACGCGCGCCAACCCCTTGGGCGTGATGCGCGTGCCGTACGGGAAGCGCGTCGCCAGGCAGGGGCGGGCGGGTTGATCCCACGTCGGCAACCCCAGTTGCTTGGAGATGGCGCGGATCTCGGCCTTGGTCAGACCGGCCTCCTCCAGCGGGCTGTGCACGCCTGCAGTTTCCCGCACCGCCTGCATGCCGGGCCGGTAGTCGTCGGCGTCGTCGGCGTTGGTGCCCTCGACGACCCAGGCCAGGCCCTCATCCCGGGCTAGCGCCACCAGTTGCCGCAGGATGCCGAGCTTGCAAAAGTAGCACCGGCGCGGCGGGTTCTGCAGGAACTGCTCGTCCTCCATCTGGCAGGCGGGGACGAAGCGGTGGCGCGCGCCCAGCGTGCGGGCCATCTCGCCGGCGGCCTCCACCTCCCGGCGCGGGTAGACGGGCGAGGTGGCGGTCACGGCCAGCACGCGCTCCGGCCCCAGCGCGTCGAGCGCGGCTTTGAGCAGCAACGTGCTATCCACGCCGCCGGAGTAGGCGACGAGCACGCTGCCCATGTCGGCGAGTATGTTCTTTAGTGTTGCGAGTTTCTTATCTGTTGTCATCTGGTCACTTGATTGTGGCCGCAGTAGGGCAGGAACACTATGGTTTTATTTCCCTTGGGCCAGGATAGAACTCTACAAGTTCTACATCAACGTGGGAAATGGTTCCGTGATGGTTGTACTTGTAGTGAGAGATTCCTACTCCCGGAATGAAGCCTACATATACGTCGTCGGGCTGGGTTCCCTTCCAAATGCCATATTCGATCAGTTC
>CAZWPV010000653.1:0-1671 GCA_964635485.1 uncultured Anaerolineales bacterium | reverse complement strand
CGGAACAGGTCGCCTCGCAGATCGCCGCCGGAGAGGTGGTGGAACGCCCTGCTTCGGTAGTCAAGGAGCTTGTGGAAAACAGCATCGACGCCGGCGCTGGCGACGTGCGGGTGGAGGCGCGCGGCGGCGGCAAGGAACTCATTCGCGTGGTCGATGACGGCTGCGGCGTGCCAGCCGCCGAGGCGGAGATGGCCTTCCAACGCCACTCGACCAGCAAGCTATCCACGGCGGACGATCTGAGCCACATCACCACGCTGGGCTTCCGGGGCGAGGCGCTGGCCTCCATCGCCGCCGTCAGCCGGGTGACCTTTATCACGCGCGCCGCCGACGAGGCAGTGGGAGTGCTGCTGCGGCTGGACGGCGGCAAAGTAGTGACCCGCCAGGAGAGCGGCCGCCCATCGGGCACGGCGGTGACGGTCGAGGACCTGTTCTTCAACGTCCCAGCCCGGCGCAAGTTCCTGCGCACCGATCGCACCGAGCGCGGGCACATCGATGGCTGGCTCACTCGCTACGCGATGGCCTATCCCGACCTGCGCTTCACGCTGAGCCACGACGGAAAAAAATCGTTCCAATCGCCCGGCAACGGCAAGCTGCGCGACGTACTGGTTGCGGTCTACGGTCTCGAAGTTGGCGCGGCACTGCTCGAGATTCTTCCTGGCGAGCAGGAGTCGAGCATCCGGGTATCGGGCTTTGTCAGCCCACCCTCGCTCCACCGGGCCAATCGCGCCTACATCACCCTCTTCGTCAACGGGCGCTGGGTGCAGGACGTGCGCCTGACCTACGCCATCATCCAGGCGTACCACACGCTTCTACCCGGCGGGCGCTACCCGCTGGGAGTGGTGATGGTGCAGTTGCCGCCGGAGGAAGTGGACGTGAACGTCCATCCGGCCAAGGCGGAGGTGCGCTTCCAGGATGGCGACGCGGTGTTCCGCGCGGTGCAGCGGGCGGTGCGCGGAACGCTGATAGAGCGCGCGCCGGTGCCCCTCGCCGCGCGCCCTACAACCTCGTGGCCCACCTCAGCTCCCATCACGTCGAGGCAGGAAGAACGCCTCGAACGGCTGGCAGGGCTGAGGCCCCAGCCCGCCGGAGAACAGTTGCGCTTCGAGCAGAGGCCGGCCGACGCTGCCGCGCCGGGCGAGAGCGTCCTCACCCCTTCGTCCGACCGGCTGCCCCCGTTGCGGGTGGTGGGACAGGTGGGCGCGACCTACATCATCGCCGAGGGGCCGCAGGGGATGTACATGATCGACCAGCACGCCGCCCACGAGCGGGTGCTGTTCGAGCGACTGCTGGCTCAGCGAGAGCGGGCGGCTCCGATGGCGCAGGCGCTGCTGGAACCGCAGCCGGTGGAGCTTTCGCCGGAGACGATGGGCGTATTGGAGGAAAACCTTGAGCCGCTGGCGAGCCTGGGCTTCCAGGTGGAGCCTTTCGGCGGGACGACGCTGCTGGTACGGGCGCTGCCGGCGCTGGTGGCAGGCGAGCACCCGTGCGAGGTGCTGGAGGACATCGCGGCGGCCCTGCTGGCGGGCGATGCACCGTTAGGCGCGCGCGTCGAAGATGCGGTGGCGCGCAGCGTCTGCAAGCGGGCGGCGATCAAGGCCGGGCAGGTGATGGCACGAGAGGAGATGGAGGAATTGATCCGCGCGCTAGAGAGATGCGCCAGCCCGCGAACCT
>CAZWPV010000652.1:0-1676 GCA_964635485.1 uncultured Anaerolineales bacterium | reverse complement strand
CATCCCGCCCCTTGCACCATTTCTTCTGAACGGCGTAAGAGACCAGATCGGGCGAGGCCAAGTCCCACTCACCGCCAATCGTCAGGCCATTGGAGATCGCGTACACTCCACTGACCCGTTTAGCCGCCCAATGACTTCCCACCATCTCGAGCACCCAGGCATCCCGAGGGTCGGCGATGATAAAGC
Organism: uncultured Anaerolineales bacterium; assembly: GCA_964635485.1. GTDB lineage: Bacteria > Chloroflexota > Anaerolineae > B4-G1 > B4-G1 > JAFGED01. The sequence goes on along the minus strand of CAZWPV010000652.1, from coordinate 1,490 downwards.
TGTTGTTGTAAACGCTCTTGCGTTTAAAGCCTCCATCGCCCCCCTGGCCATACTCGGCCACCAGGCCTGTGATCACGTCCACTGCCTCTCGCGCCGTGGCGGCGCGCTCCAACCCCAGGCGGATGAGGTCCATACCGAGCAGGGTCTCTTCCTTCACCGGCAGCACCCTGGAGAAGACGGCCTCGTTCCCGATGGCGACCCCGTGCTCGTTGGCCCCCATCTCGCCTCCCCACAGCCAGAAAGGCTTGGCCAACAGCACGGTGTAGGTATGCTCGATCTGGGGCACCTCGATGTACGTGCACTTGACGCGACTGCCAGCAGGATGATCGGCAGCCGGGACCAGGAGCAGATGATGCGCCTCGTTCGGCTCGCGGTCCGAGTTTTTGCCAAAAATGGTCACGCCGTCCGCGGTGACCTCAGCCGTGGCGACGACTGTATCACACATCGGCAGTACCTCCTCACCCTCCGCCCTGTCTAAAACCTCCAAAGAACACCAGATAAATCAACGCCCCGTGAATCAGCGTGCTCACCACGAGAACCACGAACATCCCCCAGTGCTTGCGGATGTTGGTCTTGTGGCGAAAAAGCGCCCGTCCGAGCCACGCGCCGACAAAGCCTCCGGCCAAAGCCAACAAATTGAGCGTGTGCTCCGGCACACGGATTTTGAAGCGCTTGACCCTCGCCATGCGTTTATCCGCCCAGTAGAAGAGAAGCGTGGTCAGGCCAACGCCCAGAAGCCACGCGGCGTAGAACGGCAATTGCATATCCACGTACAGCGTGAACTGAAACGCTACGATGAGCGCGAGCGCTATGAGCGTTGAAAAGCCGAAAAACTTCATCTCCCGTCCTGGCCTACGACAAAGGCCTCATCCCGAAAAGAATCGTCGCAAGCACGGCCATCCAGGCTTGAGCAAACGCCCACCGCAGTCCTAGCATCTGCCCCGCCGTCAGTAAGCCCTGGAATAGCGCGTTCCAATCGAGAAGGTAGAAAACAGCCCCCAACAACAGGAAGCCGATGCCCACCGCACCAATCACCGACTTGATCTTTACGACCAACTCCTTCTGTTTTCTGGATCCTCCGCGCCTGATGCGAGAAAGCGCGGCAAGATGCCGCCACAGCGCAATGTCGTAGAGCGCTCGCGCCTGTGGATCGCTCAACACCGCGTAGGCCTCGTTGAGCCGCTTCATCTGCTCCTCGGCCCACGCCTTCTGCTCTGCCGGCTGGAGATCGGGGTGAAAGCGTCGCGCCAGCCGCCGATAGGCCCGTGCTATTTCCTTCTGGGAGGCGCCTGCGAGAATCCCAAGCGTTCTGTAGTGATGAGAGAACTCCATCGCGAAACCCCGATCATAGTATACCTCTCTCTCGGCTCTGTGCAAGGAAAACGCTCGCGATAACAAACCGCTAAATCTTGACATATTGCGTCATAATTTCGTGGTATAATAAAACCACTTTAGAGTGCGGTAAAAGTCAAATCCGGATTTAGGGCGGA
>CAZWPV010000651.1:0-1676 GCA_964635485.1 uncultured Anaerolineales bacterium | reverse complement strand
CACAATTGGATGCGCTGGTGGCCGAGATGCGCCCTGCTGTTCCGGCACCCCTTCCCGAAGGCCAGGTGGCCTGACGGCGAACGCGGCCCGCCATTACTGGCGGATTGCAGGTTTCGGCGAACGCACGAGCCTTCGGGAATGTTGCTGAATAGATGAACGTGATTTCGGAAGACTTTTCGGCGGCGCTCGCCCCCCGCTGGCGGCGCTATCTCGTGGGCGTGGGTTCGCTGGAATCCACCGATTCCACCCTGCGCTTCGTCATCGCCGATGCCACACGCCGCAGGTATTCCGATGCCCAGCTTGACGACTACGAGGGTTTGCCCCGCCGGCGCTTCCCCTGGCGGCCGCCGCTCCGATTGGCCATCCGCGCGCGTTTTTCGCACCCATCGGGAACCCTGCGCGGCACGGCAGGCTTTGGCTTCTGGAACGATCCCTTCCTGATGACCGGGGCGCTCGGACTGGGACAGTCCGCGTTGCCCGCGCTCCCGCGCGCGCTGTGGTTCTTTTACGGCTCGCCGCCCTCGAACATGAAGCTCGATCTGGACACGCCGGGCTACGGCTGGAAGTCGGCCACGCTGGATGCCCTGCGCCCTGCCGCGCTGCTGTGGGCTCCTCTTGCGCTTCCGGCGATCCTGCTGATGAACATTCCTGCTTTGTACCGTCGCCTGTGGCCGTCCATCCAGCGGGCGATCAATGTGCGCGAGGCCGCGGTTGAGGCGGACATGACCGCGTGGCACACCTACACGGTAGAGTGGGGGGAGCGGCAGGTGCGCTTCAGCGTGGGTGGAGAGACCGTCATGGAAGATGCGCCTTCCCCGCGTGGCCCGCTGGGCTTTGTGATGTGGCTGGATAACCAATACATGGTCGCCACGCCGCAGGGGCGATTCCGCTGGGGATTGCTGGACGTGCCGGGCCGCCAGTGGATGGAGATCGATTCTTTGGAGATCGAGCCGCTGTAGATCGGAGTACCTGAGAAAGTTGCGACAGAATCCACAGGTCGGGGCGACATTGCGACGCTGGTGGCCTTCGTCGTGGCGGGGGGTGGGTAGGGGCGATTGGACAATTGACCGACCGGCGGTATACTCCGAGGCTATGGGACGCTCCAGGCTCATCTACGATGTGATGATGAAGCTGCAGATGGATAGCGCCGTAACCAGGCAGCACAGCAGGATGATGGGTGCGGATTTGCGCACGGGTTGTTTCTTCATCCGCGTTCTTCGTTTTTGTTCGGCTACATAGGAGAGGAGGGCTGGCGAGGCGTGCTCTTAGCTTTCCAGGTTTTCAACAGTAAGACCAGGCTGTAAATGCCGGTGGCAAACAGGATCGTGTCCTCGTAGACGCCATATCTGGCGATCTGCACGAACGGCGTGAACGGGATCGCGCAGATGAGCAGCAGGATGTAGATGACCTTATCGACCCGCGGCAGCGCAGTCGTCAGCAGGAGCAGGCCAAGAGCCACCGTTGGGCACGGAAAGGTGCCGGGCACGATCAGGCTCGTGAAACTGTGTCCAAACGCGATGCCGAACAATGGGTAGCAGAACACCAACACCATCAGCACCAGCGTGGCAACCTTCCGCCATCCGACCGTCGGGAGAGAGAAGTGCATCTTTTGCCTGAACAGATCGACCGCAAACAGCGCCGATACGACGACGAACACAGCGCCAAAGACATAGTTG
>CAZWPV010000650.1:0-1687 GCA_964635485.1 uncultured Anaerolineales bacterium | reverse complement strand
TAGCGGGCGTCGCCCCCGGGCACGCTGTCCAGGTAGTTGGCCGCCAGCCACTCGGCGAAGAAAGGCTCAAAGGCGCGGCCCGCGCCGACCTCGGCCAGGGCCGCGTCAAAGCCGGCCATCCCGTTCAGGGGCTGCGCCGCCAGCGCCTGCGTGCCCGCGTCGCCAAAGCGCTCGTGAAAGTAGGTGGCAAAGAGGGTGGCCGCGCCCAGATGGGGCGTGGGATCACCCTCGTCCCAGGCGGTGAGCGACGTGTCGGGGCGCTCCAGGTAGGCTACCTCCGGCGTACCTGCGCCGAGGCCGTTCAGCCGGATGGCCAACTCCGCCAGCCCCTCCTTGACCCACCGCTCCTCGTTGCGGTCCTGGTACCACTGGATGAGGCGCTGAAGCTCACGCGTCAGCGAGGCATAGTAGGTCGGGCTTCCCACCACGACGGTGTCGACGTGGACGGTGATCATCTCGGCCTCGTTGGAAAAGGGGTACAGGGCGCGGGGGAACTCGTCGGCGCCGGAGGTGTAGCTGACCACGCCGTCGCCCAGGCCGGTGGCGTGCAGGATGTGGACGTGCGGGTCGTTATCTACCCCCGGCGTCCACTCGGAGCCAAAGGCGGCGCGGGTAGTGGGATAGATCTGCGTCTCCAAAAAGACCGCCGCTTCCTCCAGCAGCCGCACGTCGTGCCACACACCCTCTTCGACCCACATCGCGATGTGCTCGGTCTGCACGCGCAGGCGGGCCGGCGTTTCCCGCCGCTGCCCGGTCGCGTCGTCGATGACCCAGAAAGAGCGGGGGGCGTTGGGCACCCGGCGCGGGGTCTGTGGGTTGACCACGACGTAGTCGAAGGGCCGGGGCGGAGGCTCGACCAGCAGCACGTCTGGGCTGGTGGGGGCGATGGTGGGCATCGGCGTGCTGGTCGGCGTGGGGACCGGCGTAGGGGTAGGAGTGGGCAGCGGGGTCTGAGTCAACACAGGCGTGGAGGTGGGGACCGGCGGGGCGGCGCAGGCGGCCAGGGTCGCCAGCACGGCGACGATCAGTACAACAGGATTAACAAGATTGGCACGATTTTCTATCACCTTCACCCTGCTGATCCTACGAACCCTGCCTTTTTACTTCCTGGTGAGATACACAAAGAGGGGCGTAGGAAAGTCCTACGCCCACTCCAGAATGGCTTGGTAGACGGCCCAACGGGCACTACTGCGCGCTACCGCGCTACTGCGCGCTACCGCGCGCGCTTTTCCTTCAGGCGAGCGTGCTTGCCTCGCCGCTCCCGCAAGAAGTAGAGTTGGGCCTGGCGCACGTGCGCACGTCGCTCGATCTCGATTTTTTCGATGCGCGGCGAGTGCAGCAGGAAGGTACGCTCGACACCGATGCCGTGGGAGGCGATGCGCCGCACGGTAAAATTGGCGTTTGCCCCGCCCCGGCGCAAGCGAATGATGGTGCCCTTAAAGACCTGCACGCGCTCGCGGTCGCCCTCGACGATGCGCGCGTGAACGTTGACGATATCGCCCGGACGCAGATCGGGGATGTTTGGATTGGGCTGCAGTTGACGATCCAGAGATTCGACCAGATTCATCCTACTTCCTCTTTCCAAACCTTGCGAGGGCTAAACACCCCTCGCAAGGTTAGCTTCATTCTCGACAGCGAGAACGGATTATACCACGCTTCGCCCAACGGGGCAACTTGGGGGCAAGGG
>CAZWPV010000649.1:0-1693 GCA_964635485.1 uncultured Anaerolineales bacterium | reverse complement strand
GCCGATGTGCCCCTTGCCGATGTGCTCGTGCCGATCCCTGCGGTTGCCCCGCTCGCCCTTGCTGTCGTTGAGGTGCAGCGCCTTTAGCCGCTCCAGGCCGAGAGCTTGGTCGAACGCTTCCATCGTGGCGGCGTATCCTTCCGCCGTACGCAGCTCGTACCCGGCGGCAAAGACGTGGCACGTATCCAGGCACACCCCCAGCCGCTCCCCCTGCTCTGTCAGCTCGATGATGCGCGCCAGTTGCTCGAAGGTGTGACCCAGGCTGGCCCCCTGTCCAGCAGTCGTCTCCAGCAACACCTGCGTGCGGAAACCGGGCGTGGCGACGTGCACCTCCCCCAGACCTTCTGCCACGCGCGCCAGCCCGGCCTCCTCCCCCGAGCCCACGTGCGACCCGGGATGAAGCACCAACCAGGGAACCCCCAGTGCCTCGCACCGCTCCAGCTCGGTGATCAGCATGTCGCGCGATTTCTCCCACAGCAACTCATCCGGCGAGCCCAGGTTGAGCAGGTAGGACGTGTGGCCCACCACCGGCCGGATGCCCGTCTCCTCGGCCATGGCTTTGAACTGTGCGATCTCGTCCTCCGCCAGCGGCTTGACCGCCCAGGAGCGGTTCGACTTGACGAAAATCTGCACCGCGTCACACGTCGCCGATAGGGCGCGGTCAAACGCTTTGTGCAGCCCGCCGGCGATCGACTCGTGCGCACCGAGTCTCACTCTTCCGCCTCCTTCAGCCGCGCCAGCTTCTCTTCCAATTCCTCCAGCTCGATCATCATCGCCGGGGGGACGGAATGCTTGGGCAGCCGCGCCTTCAGGTCGGCGATCTTTCTTTCCAGTTCGACGACCCGGGAAGCCGTGTTCTTACTCATTCCTCGACGATCCGGTACGAGGTGGTGATCTCCGCCGCCCGGCGCAGCATGGCCGTCGCGGGGCAGTACTTTGTTTCCGAAAGCTCGATGGCCCGTGCGACCGCCTCCGGCTTGACGCCCTTGCCCGTCACCACGAACTCGACGTGTATCTGGGTATAGACCTTGGGGTGCTCCTCCGCCCGCTCGGCGGTCACCTTCGTCTGCAGGCCGGTGAAGGGCTGGCGCTTCTTTTGCAGGATGGAGACGACGTCCATCGCCGTGCAGCCCGCCAGCCCGATCAATAAAAGCTCCATCGGCTGCGGGCCGCCCTCTCGCCGATCCTCCTCGGTCAGCACATGATCGATCACGATGGCCGGGCCTTGGCCGCCCTCGCCCACCAGGCGCAGCCCGGGGCCGACCCAAGTGACTTGTGCTGTTGATGTCATAGTATCGCTCCTTAAGTTTTACGGATTACGTGTTACTTTAAACGTAATGCGTAAAACGTGAAACGTAAGCTTATGCTTCCGCATGAGGGACCACACACACGAATCTCAGTGGCACGTCCCCCGTGTTCCGGTAGCCGTGCACCTCGTCAGGCGGCACGTAGATCGCCTTGCCGGGCTTCATCGCGATCTCACCCTGCGGCCCCTGGACCAGGCCCTGCCCCTCCAACACGAAAATCTCGTGCTCGTAAGGGTGCTGGTGCGGGGTGAACACCGCCCCCGGTGCGAACTCGATCACGCGCAGCGCAAAGTTGGGCGCGCCCTCCGGCTTGCCGATCACCCAGCGGATAGTGATGCCCTCACTGACAGGCTCTGCCGTAACCTCTCGATAATCTCTGCCCAGCA
>CAZWPV010000648.1:0-1694 GCA_964635485.1 uncultured Anaerolineales bacterium | reverse complement strand
CCTCCCGCCTTTAGCAGGTAGGAGGTGTAGCGAGTAACGGCCAGATGACCACTCCCGCCCTGGCCAGGCGGTGCCCGTTCCGGGTCATGTAGGCGCTTGATCACGCTTTCGCGCCATTGTGTGCCGGGTCAGCGCGTGCCCCGGCGTCGACATCACCTCCTTTACTGGTCAGATCACCCTGTACAGCCCCCACGTCAGCCCGATGATGGCCACGGTCGCTGTCGCATGTGCCATCTGGTCCAGCACCACGCCGAGGGCACACGGACCTAGCCCAAACTTCTGGGTCCCATCGACCACGACGTGTGCTAGTGTGGCCAGTGCAGGCCAAACCAGAACTGGCCAGGGGCTACCCGTGCTCAGGCCCGCTATCACCAGAGGAAAGCCGCCAGCCGCGAGGGCGTGGGCCCACAGGTGACGACGGCTGCGGCTCTTGTTCGCTGCGGTTTCGCCACTCTGCGCGGTGAAATCGCAGAACAGGTGAAGTAGCAGCGCCAGAGTCACGGGCGAGGGTATCCAGCCCCTAAATGTCATCAGCAGCCCCAGGATCAGAATGCCCAGAGCACCACCGAGCTTGGCCCACTCCCACCAGGCCAGATCGGCGGGCCGGGAAACAAGTTTCGCTAGAATAGTCATCGATACACCTCCCTACTTGGCCGGGAAGGCCAGAAGTTGACGGGCCAGTGCCGGGTCGTCCGGCTGCGCCCCTACCAGCAGCCCATCCATATCGGTGGGGTCCGGCGGCATCGAGGCCAGGTAGACTTCCCACGCTTCGGGATGGTAGTAGTCAACTGCCTCACCTCGGATGTGGGCAAGCATCTCGCAGACCCACTTCAGCTCAACGACCCGAACCCTCCACTCCGCGCGCTGGCAGTCGGGGGAGTCGGTCTCGGGCAGAGCTACCTTCGGATCCCCAAATATCTGATGCGCGATCTCGTGCACAACAACCGCACAGTCCGCGACATACTGATCGATGGCAGGGCCGAGATCCTTGGTGGCGACCGCCTTGCCGCTGATGACGGCCTTGATGCGGGCGAATGTCTCCGGATCGGGCGGCTGCATTTGATCTCGGGCGAGCCTGATGACTCCCGGGTCGGAGATCGCCTTCAACCCACCCAGCGTGTCTACCCATTCAAGCCGCAGGAACCCAGCTCGCAGAGACGCAGACACCAGCTGACCAGTAGCATTTTGCTCGACGCCCCATAGATACATCTCTGAGGCATCGTCAAACCGTCGCCCCGCAATCGTCGGCATCGGAGCCGGCGTTGCGACCGTAAGCGCTGGCCAGACGGTCATCAGCGCCGTAAGCCCGATGAAGATAAGGGCTGCGGCGACCAAGGTTAGAATTGTTGATACCTTTGCTTTCATTTGAAGCCTCCTTTGTTGTAGTTTTTTCCGCGGTTCCGCTGCAGGAGCCGGTGCCGCCCAGTGCGGCGCGATTCTTGCGCAGAAACGGCAAGAGCCCTCGTGTCTGGCTGCCACAAAAATGGCAGACAAACGCGAGGGCTCTTTAGCAGCGCCCTGTGCACAACTGGAGCTAGATCACAGAGCGAAGAGTAACAATGTTGCAGGCGCGGCTGCGACCGACGCCACCCCGAAAGACGGGACGGACAGCGCGGCCACGCCGAGTACTGCGAGCAGAATGAAGAACTTCATCTCGAACCTCCCCAAATATGTCGATTCAGATAGCCGGTTAG
>CAZWPV010000647.1:0-1695 GCA_964635485.1 uncultured Anaerolineales bacterium | reverse complement strand
TAGCCCAGCATCACCACGACCAGGGCAAAGGTCAGGATGGCAATGTTTCTGCGGTTGCTGGTGTTCATCTTGGATCACTCCATCTGGGGCAGAATCCGTACCCATATTCCGTGTTTACAACAGGGTCACTGTGCCTGCACTGCCATCCACGCGCACCCGATCGCCGGTCTTGAGGCGGATAGTGGCGTCGCCGCAGCCGACAACAGCGGGAATGCCCAGCTCGCGAGCCACGATGGCGGCGTGGGACAGCGAGCCGCCAATATCCGTGATCACCGCCGCAGCACGCGGGAACAGCGGCGTCCAGCCCACGTTCGTCGTGCTGGCGACCAGGATTTCGCCGGGTTGGAGCTGATCCCCTTCATCGGGGCTATCGATGCGCCGCACCACCCCCTCCACGTGCCCGGCAGAGCCGGGGTGTCCCTTGATGGCATTGCCGGCACTGGGTGCAGCGGGGGCTACGGGTACGTGGGGATCAAAGACATCCAGCCGGCGGTTCGGGTCGGCGGCCCACTGGAAAGGATCGAAGCGGCCTCGAATCCATCCCGGCAAGGGCGGCAAGGCCCTGTACTTCTCATAAGCCTCCCGCTGGGCGGGGATACGTGCCACCGACGACGCGTCGCCTTCTGGCGACGTGTCACCGGCCAGGACATCGATGACCTCGTCAACCGTCAGGAAGAACACGCCGTCGCCGAGCCCGGCGAGTTGGCCGGCGCGCAGGAAAAACGCGCGGATAACGTCCACCGTTCGCGTAACCTCCGAGCGTGTCGCTTCGCGGAGAGTGTTCGTCTCTACGATTTCGTCGATTTTGCGCTCTACTGCCTGGGCTTTCTTCGGAGGCAATTGGCGTGCGATCTCTTGTCGCACCGCGTCGAATTCGGTGTCTCGTTTTTTCAACATCTCGTTCACATCGAGCGGCGACTTGTCGAACTCTGCCAATTGCCTGTCGAGCCAGGTCGGGTCCTCGTACGGGCGCGGCTCAGACAGCTCGTTCTCGTACGTTCCTCGGTGGCCATACCGCCGCAGGTACTCCTCGCGACTCAGCTCACCGCTCCTCAGCTTGGAGAGACCTATCAGCGGCCCCATGCTGGCCAGCTGCCCGGCGCTGCTGATCGTGGACAGAAGCGTGTTGGCCTTATTCTCTTCCAGGAGCTTGACCAACGCTGCCTTGAGCTTGCGCGTCAGCGCCGCAAGCTCCTCGTTCATCTTGTCCTGGAGGAGATAGATCTCCTTCCACAAGGTCCTGATGTCATCCTCCCATAAGGAGATCAACTCATCCCCTTGCGCCTCTTCGCTCCGCCGCCGTAGCTCCAGGCACCTATCTCGCACCGTCGCCAGGAACTCGGGCGCGGCTTTTCTCAGCCTGCTTTTCTTCAGTTCGTTCCCAAACTCCCGGGGCACTAGCCGGAACAGTATCGTCCCCCACGAGACGGGGAACGAGGGAACGTCCACGCCGGCCGGCGGGACGCCGATGGCATCCTCGATCATGCCCATTGCTCGCTCGTGTCTCCGCGTAATCTTGAGCAAGAACGAGTACGTCAAGCTGTAGTTAAGGTAAAGACGGCCAGCAATGTTCCCATATGCAGGAATGTCTCCAAGGGACATGTTGCTCAGAAGCTCTTGCCATACCGACCAGGTGCTCGGCGTCGTTGTGGTGGGGAAAACCTCGCCTGCGGTCATGTTCGTCCACAGGTAATC
>CAZWPV010000646.1:0-1699 GCA_964635485.1 uncultured Anaerolineales bacterium | reverse complement strand
ACCAGGTCGAGCGTCTCCAGCGTCAGCTCGCCGCCGGTGATGATGACGGGGCGCTGGATGCACACCCAGCGTGGGTCGTGACCCTTGCGGGCTGCGCCTTCGGCCAGTTTGTGGTTGATGTAGTCAAAGACGCGGATGATCTGGCCGCCGATCTCGACGGCGTAGGGGATGTACATCGCGTCGCCCAGTATCATATCACCGATACTCTCTGCGATGGCGGTCTTGCCGTTGCCCGGATGGCCAAAGAGGAAGACGGATCGGCCCGAGTTGACGGCGGGGCCCAGTTGGGCGAAGGTTTCTTCGCCGATGACCAGGTGAGATAGCGCTTGGCGCATCGTGCGCTGGTGGACGACGACCTGGCTCATAGTCTGGCTGTGTATGGACGCGGAATAGACGTCCAAGGAGACTGGGGCGGGGCCGGCATATTGGCTGCGGTCGAGGGCTTCGCGTCCCATGGCGCGGCCTTTCAGAGAGATGGCGTATTGGTAGGCGGCCTCTGCGAATCCTCCGGCTCCTTTCACCTCCACCAGCTTCTCGCGCTTGAGAAAGTCCAGCGCTTGATCCACTACGCCGGGGTAGGGGAGCCTCATGCGGTCGGCCAACTCGTAGCCGGTGAGGTTCCCCTCGAAATACATGATCTTGAGCGCCAGGTCGGTCAAGAAGCCGAGGCCCAATCCTGTATCCTTGATCGAGGTCGGCATCGGCGGGGTGAATGTACTTTCTACCGGGGCGGTTGATTTTTGCTGAGCCATAATTCCACTCCTGATTAACGAGCGTTGTCTCGTGTCTTGCCTACAAGGGCGATGTCCTCCTCCATCGGATATATTATACTATCGGTAGCCAGAAGCGGCAAAACGGCTCAGCTTTGTGAGCTTCAGCCTGTGTTGCTTTTTCGCGGGACGCGGGCGGGTTGCGTACGGTGACGATCATACCACTCAATATGCCCCTATCTCCCGCAGCCTTTCGTCGCTGATGCCAAAGTGATGGGCGATCTCATGACGTAGCACGCGCCCGACAGTCGCCCGTACCTGTGCCATCGTGTGGCAGCGCATCTCTATGGGGCGCTGGTATATGCTGATCTTATCCGGCAGGACCAACCCATAGTTGTGCGTGCGTTTTGTCTGTGGAACGCCGTGGTAGAACCCCAGCAGCCCGGCGGGGTGGCGCACGTTGGCAAGTCGCAATGTCTCTGGATCTGGCCAGTCGTCCACGACGATCTCGACGTTGTCCAGTTTCTGTCGAAACTTTTCGGGCAGTTCGTCGAGGGCTTGCGCCACAAGGCGCTCAAAGGTCTGCCGGTTCATACAGACATATTATAGCATCGAATGGGTAATCTGACACAAGATGGAATCAGAAGCGCGTCAATACCCGAGACGGAGGGGCAGAGCAATGGATGATCGATTCGGGTTGAAGCATGTGCGAGCGTGGTGGCTGGGGCGAGTCAAAATCAGTGTGCCGGGGCTGACCATCGGTGTCAAGCGCGTTGACAGGAATCTGAACGGATGACTCAAGTAACCAGCACAGGGGAAGTGCGTCGCACCTGTTTTTGGTAGGCGCCGGGTTTCGCTCCGGGCCTTCAGCCCGCCTCAACCCGACCTAGCTGGCTGGCAAGCATCATGCTACCGCGCGCGTAGGTACGTCAGCCCTAGCCCTGCGTCCTGTCACTCGCTGGCGTATCCCCATCCCGCCTGCGCCCATG
>CAZWPV010000645.1:0-1710 GCA_964635485.1 uncultured Anaerolineales bacterium | reverse complement strand
ACCCCCGTGCACGAGAACTGTATGAACTATGGCGGGATGAGCTGGAAGCACACACTGCGTTTGCTCGAGAACGTGCCCGGGCTCAAGCTGGTGTTCGATACCGGCAACCCGATCTTTACCGACGATCGCGCCAAGCCCAAGCCGTATCCCAAGCAGTCGGCGTGGGAGTTTTACACGCACGTCAAGGAGCACGTGGCCTACGTGCACATCAAGGACGGCGTGTGGGATCCCGAGACCGGCAAGACGACGTTCACGTTTCCCGGCGAGGGAGAAGGCGACGTGCGGCGGATCGTGAAGGACCTGCTCGCCAGCGGCTACGATGGCGGCTTTTCCATCGAGCCGCACCTTGCGGTCGTGCAGCACGACCAGTCCATCGTCTCGCCGGAGGAGCAGCGGTACAACAGCTACGTGGAGTACGGGCAGCGCATGGAGCGGATCGTCGCTGAGATCAAGCAGGAATTGGCATAGGACTGGCGAGTCGGCGAACTCGTGCAATTACAAACTTTATACTTTTCAGGAGGATTCAAATGACAGAAGCAAAAGCAGGCGCCGCGAAAGCGGACATCGGCCTGATCGGCTTGGCCGTGATGGGGCAGAACTTGGTGCTCAATATGGAGGATCACGGCTATACGGTGGCGGTCTATAATCGCACGGTATCCAAGGTAGACGCTTTCATCGATGGCGTCGCCAGCGGGACGAAGGTCATCGGCACGCACTCGATCGAGGAGTTGGTCGGTGCGCTCAAAAAGCCCCGTCGGGTGATGATGCTGGTCAAGGCGGGTGCGCCTGTCGATGCGTTCATCGAAAAGCTGATCCCGCACCTGGAGGCGGGCGACATCATCATCGACGGCGGCAACTCGAACTACCACGACACCATCCGCCGCACCGAGCACGTCGAGTCGAAGGGGCTGCTGTACATCGGCACCGGCGTCTCCGGCGGCGAGGAAGGCGCGCGCCACGGGCCTTCGATCATGCCCGGCGGCTCGCCGGAGGCCTGGCCGCACGTCAAGCCCATCTTCCAGGCGGTCGCCGCCAAGGTCGAGGACGGGACGCCCTGCTGCGACTGGGTGGGCGAGGGCGGCGCGGGCCACTACGTCAAGATGACGCACAACGGCATCGAGTACGGCGACATGCAATTGATCTGCGAGGCCTATTACCTGATGAAAGAGGCACTGGGCATGTCCAACGAGGAGATGCACCAGGTTTTTGCCGAGTGGAACCAGGGCAAGCTCGATTCGTACCTGGTCGAGATCACGCGCGACATTCTGGGCTTTAGGAACGAGGACGGCGAGTACGTCGTCGACCTCATCCTGGATAAGGCCGGGCAGAAGGGCACCGGCAAGTGGACGGGCATCTCGGCGCTGGACATGGGCATCCCCTTGACGCTGATCGTCGAGGCGGTGTTGGCTCGCTGCCTATCGGCGCTGAAGGACGAGCGGGTGAAGGCCTCCAAGGTGCTTGGCGGTCCGTCGGTCGCGTTCGACGGCGACGAGCAGGCATTCGTCCGGGACATCCACGACGCGCTGTACGCCTCCAAGATCATATCCTATACGCAGGGGTACATGCTCATGCAGGCGGCGGCAGCGGAGTACGGGTGGAACCTCAACCTGGGCGGCATCGCCCTGATGTGGCGCGGCGGCTGCATCATCCGCTCCGCCTTCCTGGGCAAGATCAAGGAGGCGTTCGACAAGAATCCTGAGCTGAGCAACT
>CAZWPV010000644.1:0-1716 GCA_964635485.1 uncultured Anaerolineales bacterium | reverse complement strand
CCACGTGCTCCCTGGCCCCCGAGGAAGACGAGGCGGTGCTGGACGCGCTGCTGAACATGTACCCGCGTCAGGCGACGATTGAGACGGTCGACCATCTCTTGCCGAGACCCACCCCGGCGCTCGTTTCGGACGGCGAGCGCGCATTCAATCCGCAGGTTCGCCGGGCGGTGCGGCTGTGGCCGCATTTGTACGATACCTCTGGGTTTTTCGCTGCCAAGATCGGTAAGCGGGATTCTGTAGACGCTGATCCGCGCCATCCGCCTGCGCGTTCATTGGAGAGCGCCGGGTTCGTGCCGATGAGCCGGCGAGAAACGGCGAGCGTCTGCGATCATTTGCTACAGGATTACGGATTTGACTTTGAGACCGTGATCGAGCGGCAGGCGCTGACGCTTTGGGAGCACAAGGGGTCGATATACGCCATCCCCGAGTTGTTCCTGGCCCACTTTGCCGATCTGCCCTGCGTGGCGACGGGGATGCAGGTGGGGGAGCTGGATGAGGCGGCTGGGGTTGTTCCCTCGCACGAACTGGTCGCCCGGTTCAGCGCGCAGTTCACCGGGCGCCGGTTGACGCTCGCAGACGATCAGGTTGGGGTGTGGCTGGGAGGGCGGGATCTGCGCGGCGTGCAGACAACGTATGCCCTTGGCGAGATCATCCTGCTGGAAGATGAAAAGGACCGGTTTCTGGGCCTGGGCAAGGTGCTGGGCAACCGGATCAGGAATCTGCTGCCTCGGCGTTTGGTCTATTGAGCTAGTCTTCCAGCCGCTCCAGGTCGGCTATCCCCGCCATCAGCCGCTTCAGGCCCACACCCTCAAAGTGGACGGTGACGATCTCGTCCCCGCCGTCCACGCGGCTTTGGATCACCAGCCCCTCGCCAAAGGTCGCGTGCCGTACCCGCTGCCCGGCGCGGAACCGGGGGGCGGTGGGGAGGGTGGGGCGCGGCGGCGACCAGGATGTCACGCGGGAGACCGTCTTGCGCCGCGCTTGCCCCCGCGCTTCGTCGGTCAGCTCCAGCGGGATGTCGTCCAGGAACCGGCTGGGCGTCGAGGGTTCGCTGTCGCCGTAGCGCGTGCGGCGAAAGGCGCGTGTCAGGTACAGCCGATCCTTCGCCCGCGTCAGCCCGACGTACATCAGCCGCCGCTCTTCGGCCATCTGGTCGGGATCGTCGAAAGAGCGGCTGTGGGGCAGCATCCCCTCCTCCAGCCCGGTGATGAAGACGACGGGGAACTCGAGTCCCTTGGCGCTGTGGAGCGTCAGCAGGGTCGGCGCGTCCACGTCGTCGCTCAGATTGTCCACGTCGGAGACGAGCGCCACGTCGGCCAGGAACTCGGTCAGCGACGTCTCCTCGTAATCGGCGGCCACGTTGCGCAGCTCCAGCACGTTGGCCCAGCGTTCCTCTCCCTCCTCGGTGCCGTCGCGCAGGTAGTCGGCGTAGCCGGTGTCTTCCACCACGCGGTCGATCAACTGCGCCACTGTCATGTGCTCCCGCGCCGCGATCCAGCTATCCAGCATCTCCACGAAAGCCGTCACCGCGCGCTGCGCCCGCGTGCCTAATTCGTTGGGCAGGTCCTGCATCGCCTCGTAGGCCGAGATGCTGCGCTCCTGAGCCGTGCTTTCGAGCGTCCCCATCGTCTTCTGGCCGATGCCGCGCGGGGGGACGTTGCTCACGCGCGCCATGCTCACGCCATCGGCGGGATTGTGGATCAGCCGCAGAAAGGC
>CAZWPV010000643.1:0-1722 GCA_964635485.1 uncultured Anaerolineales bacterium | reverse complement strand
CACGTGGCGGCGATGCGGCGCAACCCTTTGAGCTACCAGCACATCGACCCCGCCCTGGTGGGAAACGAGCCGCGCGTCTTGGTATCGGAGCTTTCGGGGAAGGGCAGCCTATTGAGCAAGGCGGAGGAGGCCGGCATCGCCCTTGAAGAGATCGAGAATCTGCCAGAGGTGCTGGAAAAGATCAAGGAGCTGGAGCGCAGGGGATTCATCTTCGAGGGGGCCGACGCCTCGGTGCAGGTGATGCTCCACCGCTCACGGGCCGATTACGTCCCGCCCTTCGAGATGCTCGACTTTATGGTCGTCGTCGAGCACCGGGAGGGACGGGGGATATTCGCCGAAGCGACGATCAAGGTGCGCGTGGGCGACCAGGTCTATCACACCGCCGCCGGGGGCAACGGCCCGGTGAACGCGCTCGACGCCGCCCTGCGCAAGGCGTTGGTGCCGGTCTATCCGCGCCTGGCCGAGTTCGACCTGGCCGACTACAAGGTGCACATCCTGGAAGGCGAGGACGGCACGGCGGCGGTCACGCGCGTGGTGATCGACATGGAGAACGGCAAGTCGAGTTGGACGACCGTCGGCGCGTCGGCCAACATCATCGAGGCCAGTTGGATCGCCCTGGCTGACGCGGTGGAGTACGGCCTGGCGGTGGCGGAGTGACGGGAGATCATGAATCGCCACGATGCCTATCGGTTGATAACCGCCTACGTCGAAGGTTGGAAAGCCAACAATCCGGCCCAGATCGTCGACACGCTGGCAAAAAACTGCGCCATCGTGGAATCGCACGGCCCCACGTATCGCGGCCTGGAGATCACCCAGCAGTGGATCGAAAGTTGGTTGGGCGGAGGGAACACCGTGGATCGCTGGGACATCACCTCGTTCTGCTTCGACGAGACAGAGCAGGCCGCCGTCTTCGAGTGGGAGTTCGAGTGTACGGCAGATAGCGTGCATTACGAGATCGACGGCATCAGCGTCGCCGAATTTGAGGGCGGCAAGATCGTCACCTTGCGCGAGTATTGCATGACCGAAACGCCTTACGAGTGGACAGGTGAATAAGATAGACGCCAAGACCCTATCGCAACAGCGCTTTACCCAATACGCACAGGGTTACGTGACCAGCAAGGCTCACGCCCAGGGCACAGAGCTGGAGCGGCTGGTTGAGATAGCTCAACCACGACCAGACTGGGTGGTACTAGACGTGGCGACCGGCGGCGGGCACACGGCGCTCGCCTTCGCCCCGCACGTGGCGCGCGTGGTGGCGACCGACGTCACGCCCAGGATGCTGGAAAAGGCAGAAGCATACGTCACAGGCCAAGGTGTGAACAACGTCGAATTCAAGCCCGCCGATGCTATGAACCTGCCGTTCGAAGACGAGACGTTCGACCTGGTCACCTGCCGCATCGCGCCGCACCACTTTCCCGACTGTGCACAGTTCGTACGGGAAGGCGCGCGGGTGCTGCGAGCAGACGGCTTGCTGCTGGTGCAGGATCACGTGCTGCCCGATGACGAGGATGCCGCCCGCGCCGTAGACGCATTCGAGCGGCTGCGCGACCCCAGCCACAACCGCGCCTTCGACGCGGGCGAGTGGCGAGGGATGTTCGAGGACGCCGGGCTGACAGTCGAGCACACCGAGCAGATCGTCAAGCGGCACGCGTTCCTCGAGTGGGCCCAGCGCCAGGGCTGCACGCCGGAGGTCGTCACGCAACTGATCGAGATGATGCAGCA
>CAZWPV010000642.1:0-1723 GCA_964635485.1 uncultured Anaerolineales bacterium | reverse complement strand
CCGTCCACGTCCGTCTCGCAGCACGAAAAGGGCCGGATGCGGCAGAACCCGTTCTCGTCCGCCTGCACGCCCGTCAGCTGCGATAGCTCCGCCATCTGCGAGGGCGGGCTTTGACCAGTGACCAGGATCGCCAGTTCGACAGTTTGCTTGCGCGACTCGCCGTCCAGGGTGGTGTAGTCGATGGTCACCTGCTCGGAACCGTCCTCGGGGATGACCTTCAGCGTCTCTGCTCGCTCCACGCGCACGCCGGCATCGAGGGCCTTTTGGTACCACTGATGATGCCCCTTCCCCGTCCCCCGATAGTCGTGCAGGAAGACGGTCACGTCGGCGTCCGGCAGGATTTCCTTAAGCCGCACGGCGCGGTAGATGGCGCTCACGCTCAGGTTATAGTTCTCGTACTCGACGCCCGGCCGGTTAAAGTGGGGGGTGATGATGACGCCGAACGTCTGCGGGACCTTGCCGGATGGCAGGCGCACGCAATCGCGCACGAAATTGGTCAGGAACGAGCGCCGCCCCAACTCCGCGTTGCGGATCACGCTTGGGCTTCGCCCAAGGGCGAAATCGCGCAGGTCCTCGTCGCTGGGTTCCTCGAACGCATCGGCCAGGACGATCACGCCTACGTCGGCCTCCAGCACCTCCTCCGGCCGCTCGACCTTGAGCGCGCCGGTGGGGCACACCTCCTCGCATTTCAGACAGCGGGTGCAGTGCTCGAAATCGATCACGTAGCAGTTCTCCCACCCCGCCTCTGGGACGACGCGTATGGCCTTATGGCCATCCACCTCGACCGGGCAGACCTCGATGCACTGGTCGCACTCGGTGCAGGCAAAGTTGTTCGCCACCTGATCCCGCTTTTTGAACTTGACGTGGAAATGACCCGCCTCGCCAGAGACCTCCAGCAGCTCGGCGTTGTAACAATCCTGCATCGCACCGTTGGCCTTGAAGGCACGCTGGGGCATGTGCCCGCAGATCCAGCAAAAGTCGAGCGGCAACTGGGCCAGGGCCTGGTATTTCACCTCGTCTACGTAGGAGCCCCGGTTGAGCAGGATGAACTTGTGCCCGCTCTTGCCGATGGCATACGCGGCCCGGTAGCCACCCAGATTGGTCCCATAGATCAGCACCGTGCTCTCGTTCGGATGTTGTGTATTCACGCTCATCTGTTTACCTCAGCTGTCTGGAATTCAACCACGTGGAACAGCCCCTCGATCTGGGCCATGATCTGCTCGGTGGTAAAGTGCCGCCCGGTGATCGCTCCCGCCGGGCAGGCTGCCACGCAGGTGCCGCAGCCCTTGCACAGCGCCTCGTTGACGTGGGCCACATTCTCCGCCTCCAGGAAGCTGATGGCCGTATAGGGGCACAGCGAGATGCACGTCTTGCAGGCTGAGCACAGATCCTCGTCCACCACGGCAGTGGCCGGCGAGATGGTGACCACGCCCTTGTCAAGCAGCGCCAGAGCCATCGAGGCCGCAGCGCCGGCGTGGGCCACTGTATCGGGCACGTCCTTGGGACCCTGCGCGCACCCGGCCAAAAAGACGCCGTCGGTGTTGGTCTCCACCGGGCGCATCTTGGGGTGCGACTCGGCGAACCAGCCATCCTGTGAACGCCCCAGGCCAAACAGCGCCCCTACCTCTTCGGCGTCGTGCGGGGCCTCGATGGCGCTGGAGAGCACCACCATGTCCACGTCCACCTGCACCACGCGGCCCAGGTTGGCGTCCTCTCCCTTGAC
>CAZWPV010000641.1:0-1730 GCA_964635485.1 uncultured Anaerolineales bacterium | reverse complement strand
GCCCTGCTCCAGCAGCATCAGCGACCCGGCCAAGTGCGCGCCGAGGCGCGCGGCGTCGTCGCGCATCCAGGTCGCCGTCTGACCATCGAGCCGTTCGGCGCGCGTATAGCTCTCGTCACTGTAGGCGTAGCCGGAGTTGAAGAGCTCCGGCAAAACGATCAACTGCGCGCCAGCGCGTGCGGCTCCGGCAGCGAGCTTTTCGGCGCGGGCCAACCGCTCGGCTGTCGGGGCCGGGTTGGCATCCATCTGGATGGCGGCTACACTCAGTGTACGCATCAGATACTTTCCTTCCCATTGTTCGACTCCTTATTGTACCACGTCGTGGTTTTATGCCAACTCGGTCTCAATACCCCAAACAACGAATCTCTTGACAGCACAAAAGACTTGTGGTATTATAACATTCGGGTTAGCACTCTCGTCGTCCGAGTGCTAACCCGTTAGACGTAATATTTAGATCAAATTAGGAGGTCACGAAATGGCAGACATTAAACCGTTGGCTGATCGGGTCGTCGTCGAGCCGCTGGAGAAGGATCAAGAGACCTTCGCTGGCGGCCAACTGGTGCTTCCCGACACCGCAAAGGAAAAGCCCCAGCAGGGCAAGGTCCTTGCCGTAGGGCCGGGCCGTCTCGACGAGGATGGCAAGCGTATCCCGATGGAGGTCAAGGTCGGAGATACGGTCGTATACGCCAAGTACTCGGGCACGACGTTCAAGACCGAGGACGGCAAAGAGATTCTCTTCATGAAGGAAAGCGACATCCTGGCTATCCTGGCATAATAACAACCTGTGATTTCTAAGGAGGAAGTGATATGGCAAAGCAATTAGTTTTTAGCGATGAGGCTCGCCGTTCGCTCAAGAACGGCATCGATGTTCTGGCGACAGCGGTCGTCACCACGCTGGGTCCCAAGGGGCGCAACGTCGCGCTCGACAAGAAGTGGGGCGCTCCCACCATCACTCATGACGGCGTGACAGTGGCCAAGGAAGTCGAGTTGGAAGAGCCCTTCGAGAACATGGGGGCGCAACTGCTGAAAGAAGCAGCCACCAAGACCAACGACATCGCCGGCGACGGCACCACCACCGCCACACTGCTGGCCCACACCATCATCACCGAGGGGATGAAGAACGTGGCCGCCGGCGCCAACGCGATGCTACTCAAGCGCGGTATCCTGGCCGGCGCAGAGGCCGTGGTCAACGCGATAGCGGAACAGGCGATCGAGCTGACTACGAAGGAAGAGATCGCCAACGTGGCGGCCATCTCCGCCCAGGACCGTGAGATCGGCGAGTTGATCGCCGAGGTGATGGACAAGGTGGGCAAGGATGGCGTCATCACCGTCGAGGAGAGCAAGGGGTTGGAGTTCGAGACCGAGTACGTCGAGGGTATGCAGTTCGACCGCGGTTACATCTCTCCCTACTTCATCAGCAATCCCGAGGCGATGGAGGCGGTCATCGAGGAGCCCTACATTCTGATCCACGACAAAAAGATTTCCTCGGCGCAGGACCTGGTGCCCATCCTGGAGAAGCTGGTGCAGAGGGGCGCGCGTGAGCTGGTCGTCATCGCCGAGGACATTGACGGCGAAGCGCTGGCGACGCTGGTGCTGAACAAGCTGCGCGGCATGCTCAACTGCCTGGCGGTGAAGGCCCCCGGTTTTGGCGACCGCCGCAAGGCCATGCTGCGCGACATCGCCACCCTAACCGGCGGCAACGTGATCACCGAGGAGGAGGGCCGCAAGCT
>CAZWPV010000640.1:0-1730 GCA_964635485.1 uncultured Anaerolineales bacterium | reverse complement strand
CCGTATCGGCGGAAATGGATGAACACGAGCGCGAGCGGTATCTCGATATTTTCCGCGAGGCGTTCGACGTGCCAAGGTCCCCAAAGAAGTGATCGCACGTAGAAAAGCCAAGCCCCGCCAGGAAGGCGGGGCATTTTTGTGCGCGCGACCTTGTGCGACCGGCGTTATGCCTGTCGCTCCAGCCAGCGGTAGGCCAGGTATCCCGAAATCGCGCCAAGGATCAGGTTCTGTGCCGGCCACACAAAACACCACACACCCACGGTGGCGATGGCAAGCGTCAGGCCGATGACCCAGTCCAACAACCAGTAGGCGATGAGCAGAAGGATACCCATCACCGGTCGCCCGGCATAGATCCAGCCAAAGCCCAGGAAGCCAAAGAACCCGCCGACGACCTCCAGCACCAACGCTACAAAGGGATCTCGTCCACGCATCACAGTTTCACCTCCCGTTCCAACCATTCACCGATCAGCCAGTAGCGAAAATCGCGTCCCTGGTAGACCTGATAAGCCGCGTACAGCCCATAAACCAGCCAGGCGATGGCCGCACCCGCCAGCAGCAGCGTGAGCGTCATTGCAAGTGGCATCAGCGCGAGGCCGATGAGCACTGCCGCCAGCGAACCGCTGACCGTCCACGCTACCGCCACCAAAACGCCCAAAGTCGCCACGACAAGCGTGCCGGCTAACTGATAGGCAAAGGCCTGCAGCGCGTGAAGCGCGATAAAGCGCGACTGCTTCCGGTAACTCAGGTACATCACCAAGGGCACGGCCAGGCCCACCGGCACGCCGATGCCGGCCGGGGTGCCCAGAATGACGGTCACGAGCACACTCGCGTGGGCCAGCGACGCCGTCGTCCACTCGCTCGTGGGTACCTCTACCATCTCGCTTTCTGCATTCTCGTCCGCTGTCATTGCTACACTTACCTCCTGCATCTTGCTTCTCTATCTCACAATACGCATCGCGCATCTCAGGGTTGCACCCCTATTCCACTGTGCTATAATGCGGCCCGTATGATCACCAAGCGCCAACTGGGCGTTATCGTCATCGTACTGACCCTGATCGGAGTTGCCGGCATCATCGGCGTGGACGTCGTCGGTGCGGGCGAGTGGAGTGGCTTTGGGCCACTGCAACAGATGGGCGTCGGCGTCGGCATCGTGGGCATCATCGCCGGCGTCATCCTGATCCTGCGAGGCAACCACCCGGCCTGACCAACCAGCCAACCACCATGAACCCAACCCTCTCACGCATCCTCAAAGGCATCAGCGTCTTTCTGGCTGTCCTCGCCGCCGTAGCTTACGTCGGCTACATGGTCGTGTACGTCGTCTACGCGGTCGACCTTTTCCAATGGCCCTTCGATTACGACCAGGGTGAGGGCTTTGAGCTGTACGACGCCATCCTCTACAGCCGGGGGAAGTGGCCCTACAAGGATAACACCGTCTATCCGTACTATGCCTCCAACTATCCGCCGCTTTTCCACCTGCTCATCATCCCCCTATTGCCGATCTTTGGGCCGCACGTCGTCGCCGGGCGAGTGGTCTCCTTCGTCGCCACGCTGGTCACCGGTGGGGCGATCTTTGCTGTCGTGCGCCGCAGAGTTGGAGGGTGGTTCATCCCCCTGATCTCCGGGCTGGCTTTTTTCGCCTCCAGCTACGTCTACCAGACCGGGCCGCTGTGCCGGATGCACATGACGATGGTCATGTTCGAGACGCTGGCCATCGCCTTCATCGCCGAGTT
>CAZWPV010000639.1:0-1743 GCA_964635485.1 uncultured Anaerolineales bacterium | reverse complement strand
AGGGCCTTGCCACCGAGACCGGCGCGGGCCAGTGGGGCAGCGCGCTGTCCTTTGCCACCCAATTCTTTGGCCTCAAGTGCAAGGTCTTTATGGTCGCAATCAGTTTCCAGCAAAAGCCCTACCGGCGCATCGCCATGGAGACCTGGGGCGGCGCCGTCGTGCCCAGCCCCAGCTCGGAGACGAACGCCGGGCGCGCGATACTGGAGCAGGATCCCGAATCGCCAGGCAGCTTAGGGATAGCCATCAGCGAGGCGGTCGAGTACGCTGTCACCCACGATGGGTACAAGTACGCGCTGGGCAGCGTGGTCAACTTTGTGCTACTGCACCAGACGGTCGTCGGGCAAGAGACCAAGAAGCAGATGGAGATGGCGGGCGATTATCCGGACATTCTCATCGGCTGTGCCGGTGGTGGCAGCAACGCCGCAGGCTTCATCTACCCCTTCCTGAGAGACAAGCTGACGGGTGAAAAGCCGGACCTGCGGGCCATCTTTGTCGAGTCCACCGCCTCTCCCAGCATGACGCGCGGCATCTATGCCTACGACTGGGGCGATACAGCCAAGATGGCGCCGGTGGCCAAGATGTACACCGTGGGCCACACGTTTATCCCGGCCCCGGTCCACGCCGGTGGGCTGCGCTACCACGGCATGGCCCCCTCCATCTGCGCCCTCCTGAAGCAGGGTCAAGTGGAGGCCCGCGCCTATCACCAGAATGCGGTCTTTGATGCCGCCCAGAGCTTTGCCCAGGCCGAAGGCTTCATCATAGCCCCCGAGACGGCCCACGCCGTCCGCGCCGTCTACGATGAGGCCATGATCTGCAAGGAGTCTGGCGAGTCAAAGGTGATCGTCTTCAACAACAGCGGGCACGGCCACTTCGACATGGCGGCCTACGACGCCTACCACCGCGAGGAGTTACCCGACTATGAGCTCGACGAGTCGCGGATCGAGATAGCGCTGAAGGAGTTGCCGCAAATTCCTGAATAGCAAGCACGCAGGCAGGTTTCCAAGTAGGCGGGGGGCACGTATCCCTGCCTACTTATTTTTTACCGCTTGCGTACTTGCCACTTGCCTGCTTCCGTGTACAATCGGGATGGTATGAAGATCATCTACCGTGACAGAGAATGGGAGCTGGAGGGACGGCGGCGCGTGAACGACGCGATCAAGGGGGTCGGGCTGATGCCCCAGACCGTGCTCGCCGTGCGCGAGGGCAAGCTGCTCACCGGCGATTTGATGCTAAACGAGGAGGACGAGGTCAAGCTCGTCGCCGTGATCTCGGGCGGGTAGCGTATGAAATGCCGCAAGTGTAGCCGCCAGGCCGTGTTCAACATGCGCCGCCACAAACTGGCGCTGTGCGAGGTCCACTACCCCGAGTGGTTCATCGCCCAGACCGAGCGCGCCATCGAGAAATATCACATGTTCGCTCCTGACGCTCGCGTGCTGGTGGCGGTCTCTGGCGGGAAAGACAGCCTGGCCCTGTGGGACGTGCTGCTAAAGCTGGGCTACCAGGCAGACGGGCTGTACATCGACCTGGGGATCGAGGGCTACTCCACCCCCTCGCGAGAGAAAGTGGAGCGTTTCGCGGCGCAGCGGCCCGGCGCGGAATTTGTGGTCGTCGACCTCAAGGCCGAGTACGGCGAGTCGCTGCCCGAGGTGGCCCAGCGAGTGCGGCGCGGGCGCGGCAAGCCTTGCTCCGTGTGTGGGCTGATCAAGCGGCACGCGATGAACCGCATGGCGCGGGACGGAGGCT
>CAZWPV010000638.1:0-1752 GCA_964635485.1 uncultured Anaerolineales bacterium | reverse complement strand
GACACCATCTCCGCCTTCATCAAGTCGGTGCGCGGCAGCGACCCCGACGCGGCGCTCTACTGGCTGGCCAAGATGGTCGCCGCCGGCGAGGACCCACGCTTCATCCTGCGGCGGCTCTACATCCTGGCGGCGGAGGACATCGGGCTGGCCGACCCCAACGGTGTGGTGGTCGTCAACGCCTGCGCCCAGGCGTTCGAGTGGGTGGGGATGCCGGAGGGGCAGTATCACCTGGCGATGGCGACGCTCTACCTGGCCACTGCGCCCAAGTCCAACGCGGTGGGCGCTTACTGGGGGGCATTGGGGGAGATCGAGGAGCACGGAGCAGGGCCGGTGCCCGTCTATCTGCGCGATAAGAGCGAGGTCTTTAGCGGCAACTTGCGCGAGCACTACAAAAAGACGTTGGGCGAGCACGAGGGGTACAAATACCCTCACGCCTACTCCGAGGGATGGGTGGAGCAGCGCTACATGCCGGAGGGGATTGAGGGTGGGTGGTTCCAGCCAAAGGGGCACGGGTACGAGAAGGAAATCATCGAACGGCTGGAAAAGTGGAAAAACGCAAAGCGTAACTCGTAAATCCACAGTTACGCATTACGCTTTACTCTTTAGCACCCGCTCATCCCCCACGCGCTTTGTCACTCCAATCTCATCCAAATGCTCCAGCAGCCCCTGTGCGTACTTGCGGCTGGTCTGGAACATGTCG
Source organism: uncultured Anaerolineales bacterium (assembly GCA_964635485.1). Classification (GTDB taxonomy): domain Bacteria; phylum Chloroflexota; class Anaerolineae; order B4-G1; family B4-G1; genus JAFGED01. The sequence goes on along the minus strand of CAZWPV010000638.1, from coordinate 1,052 downwards.
CGCACCTGGGCCAGGGTGATGCTGCCCTCCTGTGTGATGTGGGCGCGCACGCGGGCGACCATCTCCTCGTGAGTCTCGGGCAGGAACAGCACCTCCGGCGAGACCTGCACCAGGTCACCCCGGGTGGCCAGCACGCCCAGTACTTCCTCCCCCACAGCGGCGACGCTTTCCTTGTACGAAGGGGTGGTGTAGGGCTGGCGGCGGAACTCGGCCAGAAGCGCGTCGACGCGGCGCTGCTGATCGGGGGTGAACTGCACCTCGTGGGATGGCAGCCGGACGGTGGCCCCCTCCTCTACGACGAGACCTTCGGCAGCGGCGCGCGCCATCGCGGCGCTAAACACCTTGGCGTCCAGCTTGAGGCCGCTGCGCAGGGCCTCGCGTCCCATCCCGGCTCGCAGAGGGAATTTCTCGTGATGAGCTGCGAGTTCACGGGAGATGTGATCTGTCAGGCCGCTCCACCAAGAGTGAGAGACGATCAAGTGGCTGCTGTGTGCCCAATCTTGCTCCTTGCTTGCTGCCTCCCGCCCGTTTAGCACAATAGCTTGCCCCTCGTCCAAGAGTTGGGTCAGTGCCTCCGCTGCGGCGTCGCCAAATCCGCTCGATGAAAGCAGATCGCGGGCGACGGTTGGCCCACGCCGTTCGAGGGCCTGCAGCAGGATTTCGGCGGGGCTGCCCTGGGCCAGCGTCTCCAGGCGGGCGATCACCTCGGGGCGGAAGCGGCGGTGCCTGCGGCCTGGATGGGCATCCACGATGATGCCTCCGCCCACAGTCGTGGGGGGTGAGGGGAGGCGGACGATGAAGCGATCCCCCTTGACCAGCGCCAGCGGGTCCTCGAGGCGCAACTGCGCCCATCCGGTCTCACCCGGCCGGAGCTGGTCTTGGCCCAGGAGCCGCACGCGGGCCAGCGTCTCTGCCGCGCCGGAGAAGAGCTTGAGCTGCGCGTTGTGACGCAGAGGGCGGGGTGCGGTGGGCAGATAGCGCATTTGTACGTCTGCCAGCACCGTGGCGCGCAGCCAGCCGGGCGTCGTGACGACGTCTCCGCGCGCAAGCTC
>CAZWPV010000637.1:0-1761 GCA_964635485.1 uncultured Anaerolineales bacterium | reverse complement strand
GACGCCCAGGCTCTGGGAGATGAAGGCCGGGAGCCAGGGGAGCCAGAGGAGAAAAATGCCCGCTTGGGCCACGAGCCAGTTGCGCGGAGAGGGTATGGGGGTTTGGGAATGTGTGGGAATGAGCCGCCGAAGGCACAATAGGCCGAGGACGAAAAGGTTGGTGGCGAGCAGGAAAAAGACAGCGGTGTTGTGGGTGAGGAGGGTCGCGGTCGTGAAGACCACGTAGGCCAGCCAGGCCAGGTCGGTCTCGATGGTCCGCAGCGGGGGTCTGCGGCAGGTGGCTCTCCACGTCCGCCAAAAGTCGACGGTCTGCCGCCCTAACGTCTGCGTGGCCGCGCGGGGCTCGGTCAGCAGGCGAGCGGCCCGCCACGCATGCCAGGCAGTGGTCACCTGCCGTCCGGGTAGCTCCGTCGCTGAACGGGGATCGGTCAACAGGCGGGCTAGGGCGTACAAGGCCAGGGAAGCGTTCAGCGCCAGGAGCGCGTACATGCGCGCCTCCTGGGCAAGGTGAATGTGGAAGGGAGAGACGGCCAGGATCAGCGCGGCCAGCAATCCCAACCTGCGACCGGCCAAGCGGCGGCCCAGTAAGTAGATCACGGGGATGGTCAGCGTGGAGCACAGGGCGGAGAGTGCGCGCACGGTGGCCTCGTCGTCACCGAGGCGCATCCACAGGTGAAGCAACAGATAATATAGCGGCGGGTGCTGGTCGATGCGCACCAGCCAGCTCAGCATCTCGCCCACAGGCTGCCGCCCCATCCAGACGCTGAACGCCTCATCGATCCACAGGCCATCGGCCCCGATTCGATAGAAGCGCAGGAGGGCACCCAGGGCGATGATGGCCAGGAGGGAGAGCGTTTTGCGTATTACGTATCGCGTATCGCGCGGTTGACTCGTCACTGCTAGACACGCTCCGCCAGGAGCACCTCGTACAGCGCGGCGATGTCCTCGACCATCTTGCGCGCGCCGAACTCCTCGGCCCGCTCCCGGCCGGCAGCGCCCATCTGCGCCGCCAGCGCCGGATCGTCCAGGAGACGCAGCAAAGCGGCAGCCATCGCCTGCGGATCGCCCGGTGGGGCGAGGAGGCCGTTGACGCCGTCCTCCACCGCCTCGGCATTGCCGTCCACTGCCGTGGCGACGACCGCCAGCCCCGCCGCCATCGCCTGGGACAGCACGCGCGGCAGCCCCTCCCACAGCGAGCTCAGGGCAAAGACGTCAAAGCTGTGCAGCAGGTCGGGCACGTCGCGCCGCAGGCCGGTGAGATGAACACAGCTGGCCAGTCCCAGCACGGCGATCCGCGCCTCGACCCCGGCGCGCAGGGGGCCATCGCCCACGACGATGAAGTGGACGCCCGGCCGCCGGGCAACCACCTGCGCTGCCGTTTCCACAAAGTCGAGCGGGGCCTTTTGCGGCGAGAGGCGCGTCACGGTGCCCACCACCGGCGCATCCGCCGGGATGGACAGCTCGGCGCGCACGGCTTCGCGCGGGCGGGCCGGCCGCCGGAAGCGATCCAGCTCGATGCCGCTGCGCACCGTGACGTACTTTGCCGGGGTGGCGATCCCGTCGGCCAGTCCCTTCTCGATGTTTCGCGGGGAGACGACGACGAGCCGGTCGGTGATGCGCTGCGTGACCTGCTCCAGCAGGATGTAAGAGCGCCGCACCAGCGGGTGCTGGCGGTCGTGGTGGCCCCAGCCGTGGATGGTGTGCACAATAATTGGGGCACCAGCCAGCCACGCCGCCCAGCGGCCCAGGATGCCGGCCTTG
>CAZWPV010000636.1:0-1764 GCA_964635485.1 uncultured Anaerolineales bacterium | reverse complement strand
CCAAGATCGGCTATCCTTTCGCGCCTTTTGTGTTGGACGAGCGCTTCAGCCACCGGTATTACCTCGACATCCTGCGTGTAGCGAATTCACCAACTCACGTGAAACAGCATTTGCGCGGGCTGCACGTCGTCCTGTGCAACCGCTATTATCGCTGGTACTATGCCACGCACGATGGACGCTTCCGGGTGACAGTCGATACCGGGATGACGTTTTACCAGGTGCGGAAGGTGGCCAACCATTTCAGGCACCGATACGTGGATCATAGAAACGTGGTGGTAGAGCTCAAGTACAGGAAAGCGATGGACGTGGAGGCGGAGCGGGTATCGCGGGTGTTTCCCTTCAGCGTGACCAAGAACTCCAAGTACGTGGCCGGCATCGAGCGGGTGTATTTGTAAAAGGAGAGTGAAATGGATGAGACACTTCAATTCTTATTGACGGCGCTTGGAATTCTGGCGCTTCCGTGCGTGGGTGTTCTCATATTGATCGTCTTCATCGTGGTCGGGATTGTCTTTGCACGCAAACACCGCCAGAAGTGGGACGAGGCCTGGGTGGAAGTCGCCCGGCGCACCGGCCTGACGTATGCCAGCAAGACGCTGGAGCAACTCAGCCAAGAGGCGCAGCAGCAGGCTGCTATGGAGCCTCCGGGAAAACGCAGGCTGATTCGCGTTGCCCCACCCACTGCGCCGCCACGGCTGGTGGGTCACTACCGTGGCTTCGACGTGGTCGTCGATGTTTTCACCAGGGATTTTGGCGACGATACCCCCGACGAGCGCCGCTTCACCCGCATCACGGTCCCCGTCCAGAACCGCGAGAACTCCCGCCTGGCGATACGCGACCGGCGGTTCTGGAGTCCATATTCCGCCCTGAAGGCACCGGAGGTCCCGGTGAGCGCCGTTGGTGGGGGCGATTTAGACCGGCAGTTCGTCGTGCAAGGCGATCCGGCACATGCGGTGGCGCGGTTGTTCGGTGATGGCAGTCTTGCTCAGCGGCTCGTGGCAGAGGCGGCGCAGTACGAGGTGAGGCTGGAGAACCAAGAGATGCGTCTCGTGGCAAAGGGGCTGGAGATCAAGCCGGACGTGCTGCACTCGCTGCTCGACCTGGCGGTCGATTTGGCTGCACGGGTTGATCGGTGAATTCTATATAGCCTTGCCCCTACTCCTCATCGGTGAGGCCCCACTGCGGCCAGAAGTTGGGATGCCACCAGTAGGGTGGATTGTCCAGCGTGCTCGGTTCGCCGATTCCAGAGGCATTGATGAGGAGGAGATTTGTCTCTCCGCCTTCGTACCCGCGGATGCAGAGTATCTTCTGGCCGTCATCGCTCCAGAGTAGTTCGGCAGATTTGGGCTGCGGAGCAAGAGCGTACACCGCCCGGGGGTCGGTTCCATCGTGGTTGATGACCCATATCTCCTCAGGGGCAGAGACCGGCGTGCATCTATAGCCTACGAAGGCGATTTGCTGGCCATTGGGTGACCACGCCAAATCCCCAACGCAGGGCTTTCCCGATTCGCCAAACAGCCCCTGTGCCTCTGAGCCATCCGGGCGGATGATCCACAGTTCGCCGTTGCGGTTGAAGGCGATCCACTGCCCATCGGGAGACCAGACGGGCTCGACGTCGGATGTGCCATTACTGGTTATCTGCCTCAGATCGGAGCCGTCGGCGTTGATGATGTAGAGTTTCTGATCCTCCTGTGGCGCGGTGGCGGAACTTGGCCCTGCGTTGAAGACGATCTGTTCTCCATCGGGCGACCAGGAAAGACGACCGAT
>CAZWPV010000635.1:0-1765 GCA_964635485.1 uncultured Anaerolineales bacterium | reverse complement strand
AGCTTGGCGTCTTTGCCATGGCCATCGGCTTTCCCACCGTGCCCAAGGGGCTGGCCCGCATCCGGGTGATGGTCTCGGCCATGCTGGAGCGCGACGACCTCGACTATGGCCTGGAGAAGTTCGCCCAAGTCGGCAAATCCCTGGGAGTGATCTAGAGATGACGCATCGCCCCAAAACGCTCAGCAAAAACGCACTCATCGGCGCGGTGATCACGCTCGCCCTGTGTCTGCTCGTCTCCCTGGCCGCCAACGCCGGCCTGGGCGGCTGGGCCTTCACGGCCCATCAGGATTCGGAGCGCGCACAGGCGCGGGCAGCCACCCTGGAGGCCGGAGCCGACGGGGCGCAGCAGGAGCTTCGGGAGGCCCGAGACCGCATCGCCACCTTGGAGGCCGAACCGACACAGCCGCCGCAGGCGACCGGATCGCCTGAGGCAACGCGGACGCCTGCGGCGTCCGCCACACAGCCAGCCGAGCCGACAGCCACACAACCGGCCGCGATATTGCCGACCCTGGACTCCGTCGACCTCACGTTGATGGACACCGTCGAGCGGCAGGTGGCGGCGCTGCGCGGCCTGGAGCCCCTCCACCCCGTCGAGCGGGCGTTGGTGACGCGGGAGCAATTGCGCGCCTACGTGATCGAGGATTTCGAGCAGAACTTTTCTCCAGCGGAGGCGCGCAACTATGCCCTCACGCTGGCCGCCTTCGATACGATCGATCCCGGCATCGACATGTACGACCTGCTGCTCGATCTGTACGTCGAGCAGATCGCCGGGTTCTATAACACCGAAACCGAGCAGATTTACGTCGTCGCCGGGGCCGGCCCGATGGGGCAGATGGAGCGGCTCACCTACGCCCACGAGTACACCCACGCCCTGCAGGATCAGCACTTTGATCTGGAGGCCCTGGGTCTCAGCGACGAACCCGAGGAGGCGTACGACGACGAATATCTGGCCGCCAGCCGGGCGTTGGTGGAGGGAGACGCCACCCTGCTGACGCAAGAGTTCCTCTACACCCACTACTCCACCGATGAAATGATGGCCCTGCTGGAGGAGATGGAGGGGGTCGAGACGCCGGTGTTCGACTCCGCCCCCGACGTCGTGTGCGATAGCCTGATGTTTCACTACACGTACGGCCTGACGTTCGCCCAGGCGCTCTATGACGAGGGCGGTTGGGCCGCCATCGACGCCGCCTACGCCGACCCGCCCCGCTCGACCGAGCACATCCTGCATCCCGACCGCTACCTGGCCGGGGACGAGCCGCTGGTCGTGGCCATGCCGCCGCTGACCGACACCCTCGGCGCGGGCTGGCGGCAGGTGGAAGCGAACGTCCTGGGCGAGTACTTTATCGGCTACTACCTGGCGCAGCAAGTTCCCAGCCGGGAGGCTGGAGAAGCCGCCGAGGGGTGGGGCGGCGACCGGTACGCCGTCCACTACCGCGCGTCAGATGGCGCGCTGGTGATGGCGCTGTACGTAGCCTGGGACACCCCCGCCGACACCGAGGAATTCGTGGACGCTTACGTCGCTTATGCGGAGGGGCGCTTCGACCACGCCGCCGACGTGACGGAGGGCGCGCTTATGTGCTGGGAGGAAGATGATACCTTGTGTCTTGCGTGGGGGCCGGCCGATACCACGATCGTCTTGGGGCCGGATGGGGCAACCGTCACGGCGGTGCTGGAGGTAATCGATTAGGCAAAATCCTGCTTGCCAACTTGCCCTTGCCCCCAAGTTGCCCCGTTGGGCGAAGCGTGGTATAATCCGTTCTCGCTG
>CAZWPV010000634.1:0-1771 GCA_964635485.1 uncultured Anaerolineales bacterium | reverse complement strand
TGCTGAAAGCGCGATAGCCATCGATCCGACCGTGGCATCGGCGCACGTGCTACGCGGCGAGATCCTGCGGCTGCTGGGGCGCGGCACCCAAGCTTCGTATGCTTTCGAGCAGGCCATAGCCCTTGACCCTACGCTTGAGGAGGAGACGTTTCCCTCGCGGTGGCTGGCCGCTGTCGCGTCCGGTGATGGTGAGCGCCTGTTGGTGCTTGGTCGCGACTATAGCAGGACTCACCCCGGCGATCCTCTACGCTACTATTACCGCGGTTGGGCATTTGTCCAGAGGGGGAGTCCACGGATTGCAATCCCTCTTCTGATCGAGGGGATCGAAAGTTCGCCCGATCCTCCCGCGTTGCTCTGGTTCGCACTGGGCCACGCCTATTTGGAGGACCACTTTGGGAAAGAGGCGGTGATCTCTTTTGAAACCGCTGGCGAGTTGATACGAGCCGGAGACACCAGCCTGGAAATTCACTCGGACCATCCTCTCGTCGATTTCTTTGGTGGGATGGGGCGGGCTTATCTCGCGGTGGGGCGTTGCGCCGACGCCGAGACGATGCTGAATCACGCCATCGCCGTCGGCGCTCCTGCGGCTGAGTACGCCGTTTGGCTCAGAGAGGCCGACATCTGTAAAACGCCTACGCCCACGTCTACGCCCTATCCCACGATAACGCCGATGCCCAGGTAGCACGAGTTGCTCGTGTGCGCACTTGTGTTATACTAGTCCCTGTCGTAAAGTAGCAAGCCCCTCGTGGGCGATGGGCACAAGGCCCTATGCTATTTGGCGGCGCTGGTCACTGGCAGCGGATCGAGGCCGCCTGATCCGATGAATGTGGAGGAGGTAAACCCCCAATGATAAGTGAAGACCTGTTGGAAATTCTACGCTGTCCGTATTGTGTCAGTGGTGAGACACGCAAACCCGGTGATGATCCCGGCCAGATCGAGTTGGTTCACGACTGCTGGCTTGTGTGCCAGGAGGCCGATTGTGGCCGCAAGTACCCCATCCGAGACGACATCCCGGTGATGCTCATCGATGAGGGGGATAAGTGGATCGAGGTGGCCGTCGAGGATCTACCTGTCCCGCCACCGGCCGAGTAATCCTATGCTCCAGTGGCGGGTGATTCTGCTGGCAATACTGGCGGTGCTGCTGCTCGTGGCCGGACTGGTGGCCCTGATCCTGCCAGATCCATACGAGGGTGGGGTGCTCTACAAATTCGACGAGCAGCACACCTTCCGCCTGCTCGATGGCATAGCCCTGGGGCTGTTGGTGTTGGGATGCGCCGCGGCCTGGATTGCCGGTATTCTGTGGCATCGGCGGATGTATGGTTCCTGACCGCCCCGGGACATATGTGCTGATTCTTCGCCTGCCGCGCTCCGCGGTGGACATCCGCGTTGGGCGTTTGGGAAGTTTCTGTTTTTCGACTGGCTGGTATGCCTACGTGGGCAGCGCCCGAGGGCCGGGTGGGCTGGCCGCCCGGCTGGCGCGGCATCTGCGCCCGCTCAAGACGATGCACTGGCACATTGACTACCTGCGGGTCCAGGCCCAACCCGTCGAAATCTGGTACGCGACCGGAATGCAGAGGCGGGAGTGCGCCTGGGCCCTGGCGCTTTCGGGCCTCCCTGGTGCTTCTGTCCCCGTATCCCGCTTCGGCGCCTCCGATTGTCGTTGCCCCGCTCATCTGATCTACTTTGCTGCTCCGTCGGACTCGACCTTCGCCAGCGCCTTGGGGGAATCCGTATCGCGGGAGGTGCTGAATGTCTAGGCGTTTGATTTTCT
>CAZWPV010000633.1:0-1781 GCA_964635485.1 uncultured Anaerolineales bacterium | reverse complement strand
GTCCTCCAGCGTATCGCGGATAAAGAAGCTGGGATGGTCATTGTTGCCAGAGGCATCGTGCTCGGTATCCTGCCAGCTTTCGTCGGGCGGGTTGGCATAGCCATAGGGATGCGCGCCGATACCATCCACCCACTGCGCGACGCCAGCCTCGTACATCCCGCGCAGAAAAACGCGGTCGTCGATAGCCACCACGCCGTCGTCGATGCCGGTCACGGCCGGCGCACCGCTGATAACGATGGCATTTGAATCGGCAGCCCGCACGGCCTTGCTGCCCTCGGCCACCAGAGCGACGAAGCGCGCCGGGTCGAGTGTATCGCCCCGCCATTCGCGGGCCAGGTTAGGTTCGTTCCACAGCTCGTAGGCCGCCACACGCCCCTGGTAGCGGCTTGCCAACTGCTCCATAAAGTGGCCGAACTCGGCGTAATCGGCTGGCGGCCCGGTCTCTACTTCTGAAGTACGCAGCCAATCAGGCGCGCGGACCACGCTGAGGAGCAGCTTGAAACCCATGGCCTCACAGGAATCCACGGCGTGATCCAGAGGCTCCCAGTCAAACTCGCCCGGCTTGTGCTCAATCGTGTGCCACTCTACCTGCTGCTTGACCCACCCCACCCCCAGTTCTCTAACCCACTTGATGGTCGTCCCCAGATCACCGGCAAAAAAGTGCACCTGCACGCCATAGCCGGGCTTGGGAACTGCCAGCGGCGTAGGCGTCGGCTCAGGCGTCGGGGGGACCGGCGAAGGCACGGCGGTAGGGGTTGCCTCGCCAACGCCGATGTTGGGCAGATAGACGGTGTGCGGGGTCGCAGAAGGAGGCGCGGTTGGGTCAGACGACGGGGGCCTCTCAGTTGGAGAAGCAGTAGGAAGACTTGCGCAACAGCCAACGAGGGCAGCAGAAAGCAAGACGGCAAGTAATCCCCACGCTCCCCCTTTCAAGTCACAAAGGGAAATAGGCATCGCGCCCCATTGTAAACGGAAGCGGCCCTTTGTCAATCCAGAGCTAGGCGGGCCGTCCCACCGCTCTACGCTGTCGCTCCAATCAGATCTGAATCTAGATACAATTGAACAAGGCCGGTACATCTGCTACAATACTAGTGAAGTCTTCTCACGGAGAAGCCCGGCACAAGCCCATCAGGCGGCTGGTACAGTCGGGTTTTTCACCACGCACAAGGAGGCGTGAATTGAACACACAGCTTGCTTTCCTAAAGATACATGGGCCAGACGGCCAGGAATTCAGCGTCGAACTGACGAAGGAGCGCCTGACGATAGGCAGGTTCCGCGACTTTAACGACGTAGCGCTCGAGCCCGACCCGCAGCAACTGGTCACGCGAAAGGTGCACTGCGCCGTCGAGTGGGATATGGACGGCTGGTGGGTAGTGGACAACGGGAGCGTGAACAGGACGTTCCTGCGGCGGGGCCAGGCAACGGAGGTAGTAGATGGTCGAAGCCCCATCACCGACGGCGACGTCATCTGCATCCTCGGGAGAATCACGGACGAGGGAATCCCCGTCTACTGGGAATTGGCCTTCCGCGACCCGATGAAGACCCATCCTGCTGAGGGTGTGCTGCGCGTTGCATTCCTGGAATACGACTGGATTCAGGCCAAGCTCTTCCGCATCGCCGGTTCGAGCAGGGAGGAAATATGCAGCCTACGCCCGCAAGAGCACAAACTGGTCCGCTATATGGATCAGCGCAACCGGGCAAACGGCAACGTGCCGGTGATGTGCACATACGACGAAATCATCGCGGCGATCTGGGGCGAGGAGCCTTTCCACACGGAGGGC
>CAZWPV010000632.1:0-1781 GCA_964635485.1 uncultured Anaerolineales bacterium | reverse complement strand
AGCCGCTTTCCCCCCCACCTAGCCTCCCCCACCGGGGGGGAGGGATGCCCCCTCCTCTGGTGGGAGGGGGCGCGCGGGTACGCGCGAGAGGGGAGCGCGCCGTCAGCGCTTGCCTTGCAAGCGATCTCCAAGCAGGGTAAAGTGGTGGGCGAGAACATCTTTGCCGTCCTCGTAGCGGCCTTCCACGATGGCCTCTACCATCTTTCTGTGGCTATCCCACATGGACTCGTAGTAGCTCAGGTCGAAGTAGCGATGCAGGCCCACGGCCTCGTAGGCATCCCAGTATGCCCTGAGGAAGCCTGAGGCGAACTCGTTTTCCAGCTTGCTGAAAATGATCGTGTGGAACTCGCGGTGTTCGTCGTGGGGAATCTCTACGGGTGTGCCGTGCAGCTTTTTCTCGGCGCGCTCGATGATGCGCTGGAGCGTGTCGGTATCCTCTTGGGTGAGGCTACGCGCTGCCCTCTCCCAAAAGGCAAACTCTAGCTGGATTCTGACTTCGTAGAGTTGATCGAAATGCCTGCGGTCGCACTCGATGGCGTAGAGGGCCAGCGTCTTGGTGACCGTGTAGAAATCAAAGGGGCGCACGTAGGTACCGTCGCCGGGACGCATCTCGGCGATGCCGTAGGCTTGAATGGCGATCAGCTCCTCCCTCAGCTTGCCCCGGCTGACGCCCAGGGTCTCGGCCAGCTCATCCATGGGGGGAAGCTTGAGATCTTTGCCTTGTTCTCGTGCGGTACGTCCTTCTTCGATGATGTATTCGAAGATAGAGTAGGGTAATGCAGTTTGCGCCATTCGTAGCCTCCCCCGGAAAGATTGTACCTTTGGCAAAAATAAAACGCTGGGCTGAATTATATTCTTTTGATAAATTTTGTCAAGGTCGATCTATGCCATCTTTCTAATCAGTATCAAAAAGGCGCCTGCCGCAGTGACAGACGCCTCTCTGGTCGATTTCGGGTTTTGTTCTATCTAGAGTCTATGTCGCCCGCGTAATGCAGCGCCTCTTTACCGCGCTCACCGGTGCGGACGCGGATCACGTCGTCCACGGGGTAGACAAAGATGATCCCGTCGCCCGGCTCACCAGTCCCGGCGGACTCGCAGATGGTGGCGATGGCCTTTTCCACGTTGTGGTCGCTGAGGACGATGTTGAGCTGCATCTTGGGCAGCATGTCGACCTGGTAGGTACCCGTGCGCCCCGTCAGTGTGATGCCTCCCTGGCGGCCGTGGCCCTGGATCTCGAACGCGTTCATGCCGACGATGCCGATCTCGTGCAGGGCGCTCTTCACGTCCTCCAGTTTTTCCTCGCGAATGATGGCTTCGATTTTCTTGGTCATTTGTTTTATCTCCCGTTATCCTTGCGAAGGTTGTGAATAACCTTCGCTTGAGTGTTTGCAAACCTTCGCAAGGATTCTTTTACGCATACGCCCTTTCGGCGTGCTCGCTGACGTCGAGGCCGACTAGCTCTTCGCTGTCCGAGACGCGCAGGCCCATGGTGGCGTTGAGCACCTTGGCCAGCACAAAGGTCACGCCGAACGAGACGGCGATGGCTAACAGCGCCGCCCAGAGCTGGGCCAAAAACTGGCCGGGGTTGCCGTAGAACAGCCCGTCCACACCGCCGACCGACGAGGCGGCGAACAGCCCCGTCGCCAGCGCACCCCATAGGCCGCCCAGGCCGTGGCAGGCGAACACGTCCAGCGACTCGTCCACCACGTTGCGCCCCTTGATGAATTTGATGGCATAGTAGCTGATGGGCGCGGCCAGCGCGCCGATGGCCAACGCGCCCA
>CAZWPV010000631.1:0-1785 GCA_964635485.1 uncultured Anaerolineales bacterium | reverse complement strand
GTGCAGCAGGTCATCCCCATGGGACAGGTGGAAGTCGTGTTCACGGGCGAGGAGATCGAGGGGCCTATACATTTCAGTGGCGGCAAGTGGCCCGGTCACTGTGTTGGCTTTGGGCGGGTTTCCATCCCCGGAGGAGACCTCACCCCGGCCCTGTTCTATGGCACCGTCCCCCCGCAGCGGCAGATCTACGTCGCTACCCCCGGCCTGGTTTACGGCATCTCCCCTGCTCAGCACGATGACTTTCTCGAGTCGCTCCAAAAGCGCATGCAGATGGGGCCTACTCAGGTCGTGGAGCAGATTACCCATCGCCCCGGGTTTCTGAGTTGGGCCATATGGCGGGATCGACTGGCGCTGGGATTGCTGGGAGTTGGCATCCTGGCGATCTTTGTTTTGATCGGCCTGTTGACTTTTATGTACCCTTTGTTGCCTCTGGTGATTCCGTTGCATTTTGACGCGGCGGGCAACGCCGACCGGTATGGTTCGCGGGTCCAGGTCTTTATCATGCCCCTCATCGGCCTGCTGACGATGCTTTTCAACGGCGTCTTGGGCGGCTTTGCGTACCGGCGCGAGCGGATGATCAGTTACCTTCTGTGGGGCGGGGCCATCCTGGTGCAGATTCTGGTGTGGACGGCCGCCATTGGGTTGCTGGGGAGCGCGTAGGCGCAGAGTGCGATGGGTGGCTCGATCGATCTCCTCGAACTCGTCGGCGGTTTTGTCATCTCCCTCACCATCGGGCTGCTCGGCTACTGGCGCGGCGCGCTCAAGGGCAGTGGCGTCGTGGGCGCGGTCCTCACAGGCACGCTCATCTTTGGGCTGGGGGGATGGGAGTGGGGCGCTCTGCTGATTGCCTTCTTCGTCTCCTCCAGCGCGCTCTCCTTCTATCGCGCCGAGGATAAGGAAGGGCTGACGGAGAAATTCGCCAAGGGCCACCGGCGCGATCTGGGCCAGGCGCTGGCGAACGGCGGTGTCGCTGCACTGGCAGCGGTGTTTTCCAAGGTTCTATCCCCCCTCTATCTCCCTCTGTCAGGGGGGGAGGTATGGTGGTTTGCCGCCTGTGTGGGAGCGATGGCGGCCGTCAACGCCGACACCTGGGCTACCGAGTTGGGCGTACTGAGCCCACACTCGCCCCGCCTGATCACCACCGGGCGGCAGGTGGAGGTGGGCGCTTCGGGTGGCGTTACCTGGCTGGGGACGGCCGCGTCGCTGGGAGGAGCTGCCTTCATCGGGCTGCTGGGCGGGCTGGGAGCGCTGGCCGTGGGCCAGGGCTGGGCCGCTGCCGGGGTGCTGCTTCTGGCTGCGGCGGCGGGCGGGCTGGCGGGGTCGCTTTTCGACAGTCTGCTGGGGGCCACCGTCCAGGCCATCTACTGGTGTGATGCGTGCCAGAAAGAGACCGAGCGCAAGGTGCACCGCTGCGGCGCTGAGACGCGCCTGGTGCGCGGCTGGCCCTGGCTGGGGAACGACTTGGTGAACTTGATCGCCTCCGCCGTGGGCGCGCTGGTCGCGGCGGGGATTGGGTGGGCGCTGCTCTAGAGGGTGATCGATGAAGCGGCTTCGTCTCTATTTTAAGGCTTTCATGATCGGCGCATGCCTCTTTGCATACGTCTTCCTGGGGTTCACCACCGTGCTGGAGCTGGTCGGCCGCAAGCCCCTGCCCGGTCATTTGATCGAGGATTTCAACTACTACACCCGCGCCTACAAGGACGCCTCCGAGCTTGGCGATCCCTACGCCGTGCGCGATATCGGCACCGGGTTCCTCTACCCGCCGCCGGCGCTGTTGATCGTCGG
>CAZWPV010000630.1:0-1786 GCA_964635485.1 uncultured Anaerolineales bacterium | reverse complement strand
CAAGATTTTGGACACGGATAAACACGGAAGGGACACAAAAAGATTTGATCCGTGTGTATCTGTGTTATTGCGTGGTCCTATTTGACTCGTTGATTGGCGCGGTTAAGGCTGTCGCTGCGAGCGTCCTGCAACCTCAGGGCACTCGTGCGCTGAAAGGATCGAAAGTATGAGCGAACTTCAGAACACGATGCGGGCCTCCCGCTTGTATGGCGTCCGCGACCTGCGGGTGGAGACCCTTCCCCGCCCCGCCCCCGGCCCCGGCGAGGTGCTGCTGAAGGTGGCGGCGGTGGGGACGTGCGGCTCCGACGTGCACTATTACGTGGAGGGCCGCATCGGCGACCAGGTGGTGACGGCGCCCATCACCATGGGACACGAGTTCTCCGCCTGGGTCGCCGGGCTGGGCAAGGGGGTTACGGAATTGGAGATCGGGCAACTGGTCGCCGTCGAGCCGGCGATTCCCTGCGGTGAGTGCGAGAGCTGTCTGCACGGCCACCCGAATCTGTGCCCGCACGTCCGTTTCTGCGGCACGCCCCCCATCGATGGGGTCTTTGCCGAGTACGCCGTGATGCCTGCCGAGAACTGCTTTCCCCTGCCGGACGGGTTCACCCCGGCGGAGGGCGCGATGCTGGAGCCTTTGGGTGTCGCCATCCACTCCGTCGATCTGGCGCACCTCAGGCCGGGGTTCACCGTCGCCGTGCTGGGCGCCGGGCCTATCGGCCTGCTGACGGCGGCGATGGCCAGGGCGGCCGGTGCCAGCGAGGTCTATGTGACCGAACCGCTGGGCTACCGACGGGAGTTTGCCCTCCAATACGCGGCCACTGGCGTGGCCGTAGCAGATGCGGCGCTGAACCCCAATGAGGACGACGTCGTCGCCGGGATCGTGCGCTTGACCGGCGGGCGCGGGGTGGATGTGGCCTTTGAGGCCGCCGGCGCGCCGGAGACGCCCGACCAGGCCGCCCGCGTGACGCGCCCCGGCGGCAAGGTGGTCGTCGCCGGCATTCCCTCGGAAGACGTGATGACGCTCACCGCCAGCGTCGTCCGCCGCAAGGGGCTGACGATCAAGATGGTGCGGCGCATGAAGCACACCTATCCCCACGCCATCGCGCTGGTGCACAAGGGGATGGTGGACGTCAAGTCCCTGGTGACCCACGTGTTTCCCCTGGAGCGCATCGCCGAGGCGTTCGAGATCGTCGCCGGTTACGACGACGGCGTGCTGCGCGCCGTCATCCGGGTCGCGGATGCGTTTTGAGATTCCCGCGATTCTCGCTTGACCTTAACCTTGCGAAGGCTCTCAGCCTTCGCAAGGTTTCGTTTACAAAATCGCGTGGGATTTGGGACTTTTGTACCTAGACAGGCCGGGGGGAAGTGTGGTATAGTAGAGACTAGCCCGTCGGGGCGCGGCGACGAACCCGGCGGGATGTTCGTTCATATTCGTCAGTCCAAAGGGCGGTGGGGGGGAGGCGGCTCTGTGAAAAAAGCACGGTTGAACGGACGGCTGGTGGAGGCCGGGCCTGATTCGCCGGAGGTGGCGCTGTGCCCCTCCTGTGGTGAGGAGGTTCGAAAGAGGAGGCGCAAGGTCGGTCATCGCAAATACACCTACTTTTATCGACACCGCGTAGGTGTCGGGGACGGGTGTTCGTTGCGCTACCGGCCGGTCGATTGATTTGGTCGTTCTGCTTGCGATTCTTTCCCAGTTGTGGTAAGATACGGCGGCCTGGTGGCAGCGCAGGCCATCGTTTTCTCTGGGGGCTCGTCTAATGGTAGGACAGCGGACTCTGAATCCGTA
>CAZWPV010000629.1:1041-1786 GCA_964635485.1 uncultured Anaerolineales bacterium | reverse complement strand
AGCCCACCGGCTGACATTCGAAATCCTGCCCCGGCGGCTGCGGGTCGTGTGCTAGAGAGATGGTAACGACGCTGGCGCTGCTACTGAGTGGCATCTGGGGGTACCTGTTAGGAGCCGTGCCCACAGGCGTGATCGTGGCCCGGCTGGCACGGGGAGAGGACGTGCGCCGGCACGGCAGCGGTCACACCGGCGGGTTGAACGTCGCCCGCGTGGCCGGAATCTGGGCCGGCGCGCTGACCGCGGTGATCGACGGGCTCTTGGGCCTCGCCGCCGTCCTCGGCGCCGCCTTGCTGATGGACAATCCCTGGGCAGGTACAGTGGCGGGTACGATGGCCGTGATCGGCCACGACTGGTCGATCTTTATCCGCTTAGGCGGGGGCATCGGACTGGCCAAGCTGGTGGGCGCGCTGGTAGGGCTCGATCCACTGCGCGCGCTGGCCGCACTGACAACTGTGACGATTCTGTGGCTGCTTCTCACACGACTGCTGCACCTGCACCGCGCCCGTTCGACGATCCTGGTGATAGCCCTGGCCGGGCTGCTGCTTTGGCTGCTGGGAGCCTCGCCTCCTACCATCCTGCTCGGCGCGATAGGCGGCCTGGTGGTCATCCTCAAGACGATCCCCGACTGGAACAGAAAATATGAAGGGTCCGGCTAAAAGTAGTGGGAAGGGTGATTTCGGGGGTGCGGGCGGGTGTGGAGGGGCCCCCCCCCCCCCCCCCCCCCAAAAAATTTTTAAAACCCCAA
>CAZWPV010000629.1:0-1031 GCA_964635485.1 uncultured Anaerolineales bacterium | reverse complement strand
GATGCAGTTCAGTTACCCAAGATACTGCCCGCTACCTACTACAGGAATTGCTCCACGCACCGATGAAATGAAGTAATGCACCTCCCACCACATCTCCCGGTTAGGAGTTGGAGCCACGTTGCACACATCCCAAACGGACGTTCTCAACACGAACAGGTACATAAGCCTGGCGATTGCGGACAACGCGCAAGGTTTTGGAAAGCTTTCGCAGGCGCTTCTGAAGCAGACTGGCGTTCTTTTTCATAACTCCCTACTCCTGTGTGATCAAGTCCGTAATTACGATACGCCATCATCTTAGCATGCAAACATTACGAAGCAAATTACGACGAGGGGCATCAGAAATTCGGAGTTGCCCTACAGCAGCGCCAGCGCAGCCGTGTAGAACGCGACGAAGCGTGGATGGGTGGTCAGCTCGACGTATTCCACCCGATGGGCGATTTCCCCGGCAGCCTCGCGGCAGCGGCGCGAGATCAGCGCCATCTTGGCACCCATCCCTGCAGCGTTGCCCACCTGCGCGAACCGCTCCCGTGGCAGCGGTGGGAACATCCCAATCACCAGCGCGCTATTCACATCCAAGTAGGTACCAAAGGCTCCCGCTACCACCACCCGCCCGACCTGCTCGGCCTGCAACCCGGCCTCCTCCAGCAGCACCTCGATCCCGGCACGGATGGCCGCCTTGGCCAACTGAATCTCGTTGACGTCCTTGCGGGTGATGGCCAGATCGCGCGGCGCGCCTCGCTCGCCTGCCGGGACGAGCAGAAACTCGACAGGCCTGCCCGAGCCGCGCACGCGGGGATGGCTCCCCGCCACCATCGCGCCGCTGGCCTGCAGCACGCCGACGCGCACCATCTCGGCCACGCCGTCGAGGACACCGGAGCCGCAGATGCCCACTGGGGGGGCGTCATCTATAGTTTGGTATGCGACCCGCCCCCCAACCAGCCGCACGCGCTCGACCGCGCCGGGAGCGGCCCGCATCCCGTCGCGGATGTGTGCGCCCTCAAAGGCCGGGCCAGAGGCGCAGGAGCAGCTCA
>CAZWPV010000628.1:0-1789 GCA_964635485.1 uncultured Anaerolineales bacterium | reverse complement strand
CCGCATGTCTAGGAAATGTCTCTCTGACAGGGGCAAAAATCCCCGGTTGCTGGTTTCCATCACCAGCGGGTGGTGAGAGATGACGAGGATGTTTCGTGCATCCTGGGCAAAAATCTTGTCCAGGATCTCCTCGCTCAGAAAGACAGCGCAACAGACTTTGTCCACGGTCTGGCCGTTGTGCAGCATCAAGCCGTGAAAGGTTTCCAGAAAGCCCGTTTCGAGGTAATCTTCTAGATCAATCCCAGTTGTTTGATAAACCTGGGGAACCAGCCTGCTGAACGGCGAGTCGGGCTCGAATTCGCCGATCCTGAAAAACGCATCGAGTTCCCCGGTGATTTTATCCAGAAGCATCTCTCTCACGTTCAAAGCGATCTGACAAACCAGCAGTACTCACCGTGCATCTCGGCTGCATCTCGCAGGTCGGCTGCCAGGCGGTGCGAACCGATGGCGGGGATCATTGCCCCGGTGCTGTGCCGTCCTTCCCAGGCGATGATCGAGCGTGCCATTTGCACGGCGCTTCGTTGCTCCTCAACGTCTACGTTCCACGCCGTCAGTCCTTCCAGCCACAGCCCGCGGTAGGTCAGTGTATCGACCGGCACCAGGGTCACGCTCCCGCCATAGACGGCCGGGCCGTTGTCGCGGGTGGGTGTCCAGAGCAGCAGCCGGTGGATCCCTCCATCGGTCTTGAACCCCGCGTTTTCGAACGTCTTCTGGCTGGCGACGTTATCGACGCGGATGGCCGCGCGTGCCACCGGGGTGCCAAGGGCTCTCTCGTCCGCGCACGCCGCCTCGACCAGGCGTTGCCCCAGCCGTTGGCCCTGGCTGGCGCGCCGCACGGCCAGCAGATCGACCTCCCAGCGGCGGTTGCCGTCCTTATCCACCGTCAGGAACGCCGAGACGAACCCGGCGACGTCATCTCCCTCCGCCGCGACGTACAGGGCGCAGGCCTGGCAGCGCGTCTGGGCTTCGCATACATCGGGCAGAATCTCCTGCTCCCAGACGTCGTGGACGACGGCTCCGATGCCCGGCACGTCAGCGGGTGTGGCTTTACGCAGCTCGATCACTGCGCTACCTCCTCGATGAGCTGCACGGCGGTGATGACACCGTCGGGTTCACCGCGAATCTGCTCGCCAAGTTTTGCAGCCTTCTCCCGTATCGCAACGTCGCTCGTAGCTTGTGCGATAGCCTCAGCTAGGCTCTCGGTTGTCAGCTTGGCGCGCGGGATTGGCGCTGGGCCCACGCCCAGCTCGTGGACGCGCTTGGCCCACAGGTGCTGGTCGATGATGTGCGGCACGATGATCGCCGGCTTGCCCGCACGCAGTGCCGAACCGGTGGTGCCAAATCCTCCGTGGTGTACAATCGCGCTTACCCGGTCAAAGAGCCAGGTGTGCGGCATCGGCCCGGCGTGGTAGACCGTCTCTGGCAGATCGACGCCGGCCAGTGCCTCGTCCCATCCTTGCACGATGGCGCGCACGCCCGCCTGCTGCACCGCTTCGAGCGTCATCAGCGCGGCCCGGCGCGTCTCCTCGCCCGCCAGGCTCATCGCCCCGAGGCTGACGGCTATCGGTTGGTCGCCTGCTTCCAGGAAGGCCAGCAGATCGGCGGACGGCGTCCACGCCTGCGGCTGCCGGGCGATCCAGTAACCGGTGACGTGGGCGTAGGGCGGCCACTGCGGGTCGGGCGGTGCGACGTGCGGGCTGATGGGCACCATCGTAAGTCGCTCCGAAAGCGCGCCCGATATCCCCTTCACCGGCTCCACGCCCACACGCCGGCGGAAGCGGTTCATAGA
>CAZWPV010000627.1:0-1793 GCA_964635485.1 uncultured Anaerolineales bacterium | reverse complement strand
GCGCCTTCTCGCAACGGTGCTCCGCATTGTGGACACTGCATAATGACTCCTTTCTCGTTCAGCGGGTGCCGAGGCTGGCGAATTCCGATTTTCCACGGTGTGTGATATACTTTCTGTGTAAGTCAGCGATTGAAATCGCCTCTGGAGGGCCTCCGGCCGGGTGTCCACCTACGTGAACACTGCCGTCCGCGAAGACGGGCGACCGCCTCGGCTTATGTGATTGCAAGGTAATCACACCTTGGCGTGTGAGGACGGAACGTCCGACTTCAGCCGTCTACCTGAACAGTTATGATCAATCGAGAGTTGTAAGGAGGATGCCGGTGAAACGCTCACGCCTTTACCATGTTGGAGTGCCGCTTATCGTGTCGCTGCTGGTCGCTCTCACAGCCGCTCCCGCCTGGGCGCAGGAGATCGCGCTGCGCTCGGTCAGCCCGGATAGGGCGCGCGCCGGCGAGGAGGTTGAGCTGACCATCCGGGGCGCGGGGTTTTGCGGCCCGGCCAGCGTCCAGATTGGCGCGTTCGAGGCAGCCGACGTGCGGGTCGAGTCCGAATCGACGATCCGCGCCACGATCTATATCCCCGGTGACGCATTACCTGGCCCTTACCCAGTTCTCGTCATCGTCGATTGCGGCGGGCCGCAGGAGACGTTCAGTGCGGCGTTGGAGGAGGGATTCACCGTGCTGGAGCCGGCGGGTGGGCCGACGCCGGAGCCAAGGCCGGGGCCAGGCCCGGAGCCTACCCCGTCGCCAGAGCCGTTTGATAACTGGCTGCTTATCATAGTCGTCGTGGCCGGGGTGGGCGTGATCGTGTTGGGCGGTGGGGCGCTCACAGTGACTTTGGCGGTGCGGGCGCGGCGGGCCAGTCTGAAGAAGCACGCGCAACTGGAACAGCAGATGCAAGAGCGGTTGCAGCAGGAGGCCGAGGAGGGGGAGCTGCCGGAAAAGTGCCAGCCGGGCAGGCACAAGGTCATCCGCGATAAGCCCAAGCTCAAGCCGGGCCTGTGGAAAGTGGCCGGGTTGAAGGTGACGCTGTACGACGCGGCCCGTGACCAGGGCGAAGACGAGCGCGACGCGCCGGAGGAGCTGGTGAAGCGCATCGACGAGGCGGCGCGGAACAAGCTGCTCTGGGGCGACGGCGAGAAGCTGGCGGCGGAGGTCGCCGAGATCGGGCGGGCGCTGGCCGCGCAGGTCATCGCCTGGCAGGCCATCTCCGAGGCCGGGCGCGACGTGCGCCTGGAGCCCGAGATCGAGGGTGGCGAGGGGTCGGTCAAGTTCACCCTCTATCGCTGCATCGGCGAGCCGGAGTGGTGGCAGGAGGTCAAGTCGTGGCAGGCCAAGGCGCAGGCGGTCAAGCACTTTCCGCAGGAATTCCGTGGCCCGGCGGCGGACGAGGCTCCGCAGGCCTACCGCGCGGTGCTGGAGAAGGGAGTCACGATCTACGTCGCCAACCTGATCCGCGAGGCCTCCCGCCTGTGGGACACCGAGGGTGTGGGTGTGTCGGTGGAGGTGTCGATTGAGTGAATCTTTTTCCCTGAGGGTAGAATGAATGAACGCTGACCAATTGAGAATCGTAGGCGCTGGGCTGGTTTTCGTCGTCATTTTCGTCTCCGGCTACTGGCTGAGCCGCGCCGGAAAGCCGTACAGCGTGATCGTCCTGACAGTCCATAAACTGATCTCGCTGGCGGCGGTCGTTTTCCTTATCATCACCATGGTCCAGTCAAACCGGGTGGCCGCACTGAGCGCGGTTGAGCTCATCGCCGGTGTGCTCACCGGCTTGTTTTTCCTCGGCCTCAT
>CAZWPV010000626.1:0-1794 GCA_964635485.1 uncultured Anaerolineales bacterium | reverse complement strand
TTGTATCTGAGCTGGCGGGAGGGGTAAAGCGCGGCGCGGAGTTAGCAACCCTCTACGAGGTCACCCAGGTCATCAATTCCTCCCTCGACTTGACCGAGACGCTGAACCTGGTGATGGATCTGCTCATCCATTTCACCGGAGCCGAGCGGGGCTGTCTCATGTTGCTCGACGAGGACGGCGCGCTGCAAATCCGGGCGGCGCGGCAGTTCGAGTTGGGCAGCGTCGACTCCGTCGAGTTGGAGCTCAGCCACACGGTGGTGCAAGAAGCCGTGGTAAACGCACAACCTGTGCTGACCACCAATGCCCAGATCGACCCCCGTTTCTCGGCGCAGGAAAGTGTCATCGGTTACCATCTGCGTTCCATCGTCTGTGTGCCCCTCCACGTCCGGGGTCGAGTGATCGGCGCTTTGTACCTGGATAACCGGATGAAAGAGGGGGTTTTCTGCGAGGACAATTTGCCTATGCTGAAGGCCTTTGCCAATCAGGCCGCCGTCGCCATTGAGAACGCGCGCCTTTACACGGTGACCGACCGAGCGCTGGCCGCACGGGTAGAGGAACTGACGACCCTGCAACAGATCGACCGCACGTTGAACGCCAGCCTGGACCTGGAGCGCGTGTTGGAGTTGACGCTTTCCTGGGCGTTGCGGGCCACCAAAGCCGAGGAGGGTGTGCTGTGTATTCTGGATGAGGAGGGGGAGGTGCAGGCGGTCGTCGCCGCGAATGGCGACAGCACGCCTGCCTTGCCAGAGCCTGAGATCATCAAGCTGGCGCTGCGCAGCCACGAGCCGCTCGTCATCGGGCGGCTGCGTATTTTGATGCCCATCCGTTTCGAGGGGCAGGTGGTGGGGCTGCTCGACTTGCGAAACAACGGCGGCTTGCTCTTCCAGCCAGAGCACGCGCAGTTGGCCGGCCGGTTGGCAGACCATGCTGCTGTTGCCATCGAGAATGCGCGCCTGTACGAGAAGGTGCGCCAGGCCAACGAGGCCAAGACGGAGTTTGTCTCCTTCATCGCCCACGAACTGCGCACCCCGATGACGTCCATCCGCGGCTACGCCGACCTGCTGGGCAGAGAGATGGTCGGCGATCTGAACACGCATCAGTTGCAGTTCGTGCGGATCATCAACAGCAACGTGACGCGCATGCAGATCCTGGTTTCAGACCTACAGGACGTCTCGCGGATCGAGACGGGAAAGATGCGCATGGAGGTCATGCCCACGCCTTTCGGCGGCGCGCTGGAGAATGCCATGGAGGTCACACAGGGGCAGATCGAGGCTCGCTCCCAGAAGTTGAGGTTAGAGATTGAGGACGGCTTGCCCAAAGTGCGCGCCGATCCGACGCGGCTGACGCAGATCCTGATCAACTTGCTCAGCAATGCCAACAAGTATACCCCTGAAGAGGGCAGCATCCGGGTCAAGGCCTGGGCGAACGGCAAGTACGTGAGTTGTGTCGTGTCCGATACGGGGATCGGCATCTCGCCGGAGGATCAGGCCAGGCTCTTTACCAAGTTCTTCCGCTCGGAGAGCGCGGCGGTGCGGGAGATGCCCGGCACGGGGTTGGGGCTGTGCATCGTCAAGAGCCTGGTGGAGTTGCAGGGTGGGGAGATTGAGGTGGAGAGCGAGTTGGGGGAGGGCAGTACCTTCACGTTCACGGTGCCGATTGTGGCTGAAGCTTGATGACAGACTGTGCAGGCGAGCAGCGGGCCGCGAAAAAGTCGCGGCCTTTTGTCATTATCATGGTATAGTGACTTCCTCTCCCCGCTAAAGCGGGGAGCATCCCGCGACCTCAGCCCGTTCT
>CAZWPV010000625.1:0-1794 GCA_964635485.1 uncultured Anaerolineales bacterium | reverse complement strand
CAGGCCACCCGGCAGGAGGCTCCGCGAAGCCGGGGGCGCACACCGCCGCCGGTGGGCGCGGAGCTTCAGCCGGCCCTGTTCACGCTTTAGCGGCAGGGACAGCGTCACGCTTCTGTGGGGGTTTGTCCGCGATGGGGTGTGGCGGGGTACGAAATAGAGCCGGGTCTTTTGTGGCTCGGCTCTTGTGTTTGTGGGGTGGGGTGCTGATGGGGCCGCGGGGGGCCTGGGCGGTGCAGCGGTGCCGACGGATTCTCCGCTCCCTGCACAACCAGCGACAAGGGACTCCACTTCGATCACGGCTGAAACTAAAACGGATGTATTATTCGGCCAACACAGGTGCGAATCCGCCGCATCTGGCGGTTTGCGCCCCCTGAACGCTTACTTTTTACTTATCCGAAGCATCCCGATTTTTACAGAAAGTTGTCTTTGCTCTTGGGTAATGAAATCCATAGTCTCCGCCACTTCATTTTCAGTGAGCAGATCAAGCCCGTAATGACTGGCTAGATAAGCTAGAGCGAAGGCTATATGAGGATTAGCAAGCACTTCAGGGTTGTGACTCTCTGTAGCCACATAGGTTGATAAGGCCGCCTCTTTGGCTTTGGCTTCAAGTTTTTTTGTCCTTGGTAAGCCTCTGAGCTTCAAACAGATGGGTGGCGCGAGGTGAAACAGATCCTTCTCACTGGCTTTGTGTCCCATTAACTCGGCAAATGGTAATGTCTCTAAAGCGTCATTGTATCCCGTAGCAATTTCTGTAAGCCAGTTTTGTAAGGTATTAGGAACTGGATTTTTGGGTTTCATACGCCGCTACTCATTTTCGATAACTCGTGCTACGTTCTCCCCACATTTTTCACAACTCCCAGTCAAAACCAGATCCCCTTTCTCTACACCACCTCTGAAATCTGTAATTGTCGTCATACTGGAACAGTGTGGGCACCACACGTTGTTTATCAACCGTTCTTGTATTTGTGGAGGGATTGAGTCCCACAGGGCTTTTGCTTCGGCTGTAAATTCACTACTCATCTCTAAAACTGTGTCCAAGAGCCTTATTCTGTAGTACAATCACGGCTTCTAAACCATATCTGAAAGGTAGGCCGTGAACTTTTCTCTCTTTTTCTTCCTCAAAGTATAGGTTCGTTTTGGCAAGCTGTCAAACGGTGGGGTCGCCAATGGACAAAGCCCATCAAAGATACTCTGGTTCCAAGCCGGTGTGGGCACCGACCGCCTGGGGCCGCGAGGGAGGCGCGTACGGGCGGGATCGCCGGGAACGGCGGCCCCAAGGGTGGGGGGTGGTGGGCTGGCAGGCCACCCGGCAGGAGGCTCCGCGAAGCCGGGGGCGCACACCGCCGCCGGTGGATGAGAGCCTTCAGCCAGCCCTGTTCACGCTTTAGCGACAGGGGCAGCGTCATACTTCTGCGGGGGTTTGCCCTGTTGGGGGTGTGGCGGGGTACGAAATAGAGCCGGGGCTTTTGTGACTCGGCTCTTGTCTTTGTGGGGCGGGCTGATGGGGCCGCGGGGGCCTGGGCGGTGTAGCGGTGCCGACGGATTCTCCGCTCCCTGCACGGCCAGCGACAAGGGACTCCACTTCCATCACGGCTGAAACTAGAACGGACATGCTTTGTCAACCTCAGCATCAGTCAATAGGCGTGCGAAAGCGACATAGCATACAGAACATTTTTGCTACGTTCCACAGGCAGGGCATTTCGGTGAGCATTCAACTTGCCAGCACCAGTGGAACCCTTGTTAATGATTCAAACTCAAACAAATCGTCGAACGTTTACAATTTGGGGCGACGGC
>CAZWPV010000624.1:0-1796 GCA_964635485.1 uncultured Anaerolineales bacterium | reverse complement strand
AGCGCCACGGCAGCGACGACCGCACCGACTTTGAGTACCTGCTGCCACCCGCCGCGGTCGAACAGAGCGCGGTAGAGCAACGCCAGCCCGACGGTGGGCAGCACGAGCAGGCAGGTCAGCTTGGTGAGGACGGCCAGCCCGACCAGCAGGCCGAGAACCGCAGCTCGATGCACTGTCGCGCCGCGCGCCAGAATCCGCGCGGTCACGCACAGCACACCCGCCGCCACCAGGTTCGCCAGCGGATCGTCGTGGACCGACGCGTTGATAAAGAGGACCATCGGATTGAAGGCCACCAGCGCCGCCGACCCCACCGCCAGCGCACGCCTCTGTGGGAAAAGCTCCCGCGCCGTCCTGTACACGCAGAGGATCGTCCCGGCTCCCATCAACAGCGAGAGCCAGCGTACCAGCAGAACGCCCAAGGCCGCGTCGCGAAAGCCCTCCAGTGCGGGATCGTGCAAGTATAGGCTCTTGTTGTCCACTCCAGGCTCTAACCGGTATGCCCAGAAGGGGTTCTCCCGCGCGACGATGGACTCGAAATTCTCGTCGGGAACCAAGAAGGTGGCGAGTGCACCCAGCGCGTAGTAGAGGGGCGGGTGGTGGGCCTTGCTCACCTCGTCCGGCTCCAGAACCGGCAGTCGCCACTTCTCGACAAAGAAGCGGACGTTGGCATAGTTCAGCGCCTCGTCGGGGCTTTCAAAGACGGGATTGACCAGGCTGTAGGCCACGCCCACCACCAGGTAGCCCGCCACGATCAGGGTCAGGGACCAGCGCGCTATCCGCTCGCTCACGGCAGTTCTACCTCCATCAACGGCACGACGTCGTCGCGCAGGCGCTCGCCGCCGGCATCGAGGGCAGGCAGCCGCACGCCGGTCTCTAGGAGATACATTCCCAGGCGCAGGTGATACGTGCCTGCGGACAAGTCGTGCGTGGGGATCGACCGCTCGTCAAAGACGATTTCGCCATACTCCCACAGGGAGGTCGGATAGGCGCCGCCCGCGGGAGGACCGTCGGCCTGGGCCAGCGCACCATCCGGGCCGACCAGGTGCACAAAGACGGTATAGTCCTGGTCCACCGGGGCCAGGGAGGCCCAATGCAGGATGAGCCGCAGCTCCTGGTCATCCTCCTCCAGATCGTAGCCGACGAGGGCGATGCCATCTCCGAAGCGATAGTCGGTGGCGACGGCAGGTGCAGGAAGCTCTTTCATCGCGACCAGCTTCAGCCAGCCGATCGTCGCCGCGCCTACCGGGTTGCCCGCCGCATCAGTCACATCCAGCCGCTCTCCGCTCTCCCGCCGGTAGAGGCCCACATCGAGCCGCAGCTTGCTGGGGACCACGGCGTCCGAAGCTACGGGGATAAAGACCTCGTCGACGATCACCTGGCCGGGTTTCCAGAAGGACGTGGGATAATGCCCCAAGCCGGTGTAGGTATCCCGCTGTCCAACCGTCGCCGCCTGCCGCCCAAAGAGCTGTGCAAAGAGGACGTAGTTGGCATCGGTGTCCGTCAGCGCTTCCCAATGCAGAACCACCCGCAGCGTCTCGCCCGGCTCGACCCTATCCTGACCGAGATCGTAGCCGAGGAGGCGAGCCAAGGGTCGCTCCCCCTCCAGGTAGACCCAGTTCAACCGGTGCTCGGGCTCCGGCGCGCTTGCAGCATCGTAGATAGGTGGGCGTGAGTAGGCCGGAGCTAGGGAAAAGACCAGCGCGGCGACGCCCAACATAAGCATCGCAGCCGTGACACTCAAGGCCAGGCGTGGGGGACAACGGCGGGTCAGGCAGGCTCTCAAGCCGGTGAACAGA